>NZ_JBBNAM010000017.1:0-14896 GCF_037994425.1 Phyllobacterium sp. | reverse complement strand
TCAACCAAAGCATGAAGTCGTTCGGCGACGGCACAGCAGGGATCTCGGCCACCGGCGGCGCTCCCTTGGCGGTGATCCAGGCCTTGACTTCCGGATCATCGAGGAGCTTCAGGAGTTGCTCTACCTTGCCGGGGGGTGCAGACGTGGCCGCCGTCTGCGCTTGCGCGGCAGCGATAAATGCACAGCAGAGGCATAATCCCAGCGCGACGAGAACGCTCGCCCTTGTGGCCAAACCCCTGACTGTGGCGCTGTGCATTTCATATGCCCCAATAGACCTTCCGTTCAATATACCTGCAATATAACAATCTGTCTCACGAACAAATTCGTCCCCGCCATTGGCCCCTTGGCCAAAAGCCAGCTTCCGTTATTAACGCTCCCGCCACACCATAATTAAGTCGCGAAACGGGCCCGCGACCGCGAGTGGCCGGCGGCGATTGCAAGGCCCTAGTGCCCCTGAAACACAAGGGTTTGAACTGGCAACAGCAGTGCCTAGATCCGCAGGATCATCGCATGGACAAGCCCCACCGTGTCGATGACGTGCAGGAAAAGCCAGCGAAGCATGCCGATATCCTTCGCCTGCAGCGCGTCGTGATTGCTGGTATAGGCATTGGCAATGCAACTGCTCCTCGGCGGGATGCCTTGCAGCGCACCGGGAAAGAGCGGTTCGAGGAAGACGGTCAGCGTTCCCGGCTTCGACAGTTGCTGCACGTCAATAAGCTGGTCCGTGGGCCGCAACTACCCAGCGGCAATGACGTCCTGTACCTGGGTGACGACCATCGGAATGATGGTGAAGGGTTTGCCGACGCAGGTGGCCTCGGCGACCATGCCTGCCCTCATCACCTGCGCCTCGATCTGGTCGAAGCCGGCGAAGCAGCGGATTGACGATGTCACCCTTGCGAAGACCGAATTGCAGGATGGTTCCCGAGACGCCGGCGCGGACTAGCAACTTGTCGAGCTCGACCTGCGCCAGCGCTGCCTCCGCGCTCGTTTTTTACGCTGGCAGCAGTGCTGTGATGTTGGCCTGCAGCGTTTCCTTGTTGGCAACAGCGGCATCGACTGCGCCCTTGCGTCCTTCGGCTACGACCTGCATGATTTCCTGTTTCGTCGCGAGCTCATCGAGCGCCTGCTGGAGGGAGCCCTGCGCCTGTTGAATGTTGCCGTCCGCGGCGGCAAGCTCAGTTCTCGCGACGGCGAGCCCGGCATCCACCTCGGCGATGCGGCGCTGCGCCGTCTACATGCACCCTTTGTTGAGAAAATACTTCTCTACGGCATTGAGGGCACTGCCAACGTATTCCTTCGGATCCAGATCGGCGATCACATCTGGAAATCCCAGATTTGCATTTGGGTGGTCAATAAAATTCTGAAGAAGGGGGCAATTTTTATTCGCGTGGGCCACACGCAGCGCGATTGCTTCAACGAATCCAATGCAATAGCCGTAGCTCATCAGATCTTTGGCATCCTTGCACATGGCTTGCAGTTTAGCGAAAGTTGGCTCTTCGGCGACTGCGAGGCTGCTGGAGCTCAGAACCAGGATCGTGATGAGTATTCGGGCTAGTGGAAGAAGCAGAGCTTTCATGATTGCTTTGTCCCCCAAAAATTTTCCAAATCAACGGCAATTGCCAAACTGTTGGCTCTTTTCAGGCCATTCTTCCGTAGAGGCTGCAGTCGGCCTATTGGGCATTACTTACCTGCCTGCGGGCAAACTTCGTCTATCGCATATATTATTGCTCCGATCGCGTTGCTCTGATTCGGATGTGACCGGATATAGGTTGTGACTGTACTATAAAGTTGATCGGACATGAACTTTCCACTGACCAGGCACTTTCGAATTTCTTGACGACGCGCAGAAAAGTCATCGTTGCATGTCACAGCGATCTGGTACTCAATGGCCCCGAAGATGTAGCCTTCAGCAAACTGCTTGTCTGCCTTCAAGAGTTCGCCGGTGCTCATCGCATGCGCCGCCGATGAGACGAACACACCGATGATCAATGCACTTAGTCTCATAGCAAGTTGCCTCCCTCGTTTTCTAGAAGCTGTCCAGCGCAGGCAGAGGCATGTTGCGATCGCTTATGCGTCGGGCCGCCAGCCATTGTTATCCCACCGCCATTTTCGCCTCGAGGCGATTTTCACTTGACACGAAACGATGGCCATCAAGGTCGCTCATCGGTCGGATTTGAGGAGATGTGGCTGGGTCGACAATACGGCAGGGGGAGAACCCAGCATAAGTGGGCGACCTCACTTACCGCTATGGTATACCGCTGTGGAACGCGCGCCTTCGCAACCTAAGATGAGCCTTTTGTATATGTTGCGCGGGCTAATGGAGGGAGGCGGGGGCTTTGACCAGCCCCTCACCGCCTTCCTCGTTAAAGATTTCCGACCGCCGCAACCGGAAACGAAGGCGGCGCCGCTTACTTTTGAGTGCCTTGACACTCGCGTAATGCCTTGAACGCATCGTCGGTGCCAGCGAGCTTCACCACTATGGGATCACGTCCAGTCGCGGTAATCGTCAGCGTCTTCTTCTTGGCAAGATCATAGATGAAATCGAGATTGTTGAATGGAACGAATGCACCGTCGTATCCCTGCGTCTCCTGTCCCTTTGCCTCGCCCGTATACTTGTCGCCATCAACATCGAATACGACCGAGATCTTCTCACCTTGGGTGACCTTTCTGGGCTTCGTAGAGTAGAGCGCCAGATAGCCGCGCGGGGCGGCGGTTGCGTCGATCCCCATTTGCACCTGAGTGGCACCGTCGGGGTTTTGCCGCGCGATAAAGCAACCGGGTCCCATCTGAGGATTGACAAATATGTCCCAACCCGCTGCTGAGCCATATTTCTGGTATTCTACGGCGGCTTGGCATGGAACGGTCAGGACGGCAGCTGCCAGGGCAACTCGAGCGAATAAATGCATGGTCTCCTCCTGTTCTGCTTTGATTGAAAACGACGCGAGGACATGTGCCGCAAAAGCCTTGGCGGTTCGGGTTTGTGTGGTGCCTTTGCGGCAGCATCATTCGGCTTTTGCGGCATCTCCCATCGCCGTTGCGACACTACCTAGCAACGGTGTGCCGGGGCAGTATGTTACAGTAGTTGCGGGGTATGTGGTTGCCATATTTGATCAGCAATGCAGGCAAGCACCCTGTGGTTCACGCATGAGCCATCATCACATGGCACTTGTTGCACAAGCCGGCGATGCCAGCCTTCTGTGATGCCAAGCATCAGCGCTGCAGGTAAAATGCTTGACCCGCCGATCGCAGTTGCTCAAGTGTTTTTCCTGAACAGTTCCCCGGGCCCTCTCCACCCATCGCCGGTTCAGCAGCGCCATTTATTGTCACTTTGCCGGCCAGGTTGTCGGGCGAAAGATAGACCGCAACACCGTCTTTGCTAATTTTCGATAAGTAATATGCGTGATCGATCCCATCAGCCACGCAATGTACAAGGAAGGGAAAGTCCGTCAAAGAGACATCCTTGGCATGGGCTTGAGCGCCAAGAATTGTAGTCAACAACAATAATGGAAAAAGCGAAACAGATACTAAACCCAATCCGCGCGCTCGTGCGCTAAGATTGGTACAAGACGCGAAATGTTCCATTGGTTGCCCCTTTTCGCCGCAGTTATTTAATGACAGTTAGCCTGTTTTGATATTTGCGCCGCAATTCTTTGTAAGCTTACTTTAACGCAGGCGGTAACGACGGGCAAGTTCAGTACCGGACAATCCAAGCTTTCTACATTCTGGAAACCGCGCAGTGCTTTCATCCGGAAGGAGTTCAAACGCCCGACTCTCATACGCGTCATCAAGATGGCCTAAGCAGCCCTTGCCTCGACTTCGACCGTTACGTTTGACAGCTCATGAGTATCCGCGAGTTTTTCGCGATACGATGACGGCGCTCCCGGATGTGACGAGCGACACGATGGCCCCTTGATGCCCGGGACCAAGTTGCCGGACGTGCAGGTCAGTGATCATGTCGCCCTCTTCTTCAAGCGCAGAGCGGATTTCTTCCGGTAAAGCTTCGCTGGATGGCACATAGTCCAGCAGCACCCCTCCATGACGTCCTCATTATAGTAACATACGGTGAAACCCACTTGCAGCACTGATCGGTGGCGCTGCGCGGCCGTCTGGACATGTATTTCCAGGCTTCAAATGCACGCTGGCCCAGGCGGCTCCTTTTGCGCTCTCGTAATCCACTTCCACGGCAGCATATTCCAGTGAACTCCGGGCTGAATACTGGCGGTAAGTCGCCTATCCTGCAAAACGGGGTTCGGGCACGCCCTTGATGCCAAGCCCGGTAATTGCGAACAGGCTGCCGCGCAGCACACCATCGCCAGGAAATCGCGGCAGCGGTGGCTTGGCCATGGATGTCACGTAGAGGATATCGAGGTTTGGACCACCAAACATCACACTTGTGACCTTCTTCACGGGCATGTCGATAACGCGGTCCACGCTACCGTCGGGTCGGTAGCGGATCACCTTGCCGTCATAAACCTGGGCGTTCCAGAGGCAACCCTCTGCATCGACGGTCGAGCCATCCGCAGCCCCGCCAGTCGAGGTATCGATTTTAACGAAGGTGCGCCGGTTAGCGACGTTCCCGGTCGCCTGGTCATAATCGTAGGCCCAGATTTCTCCTGACCAGGAATCCGTGAAATAGAATATGCTGCCGTCCGGGCTCCAGCAGGGCCCGTTTGAAACAATGATGCCCTCGTCGAGGGTGTGAACGCTCAGATCCGCGTCAACGCGGTAGAGCGCACCGTTCGGACCGCTCTCCATAGTGTCCATGGAACCCGCGATGAAACGTCCCTGCTTGTCAACCTTGCCGTCGTTGATGCGGTTTGCCGTTTTGTCCGGCTCGGGATCATGGATAAGGTCGACATCTCCCGTCCTGAAATCGAGAAGATGGAACCCGCGAGCCAGCGCCACGATCGCTCCGTTGCCATCCTTGCGCAGGGCCATGGAGCCGATCTTCATGGGCACGTCCCATGCGCGCAATTCACGCCCATCGGCTGTGGCACGGAACACGCGCCCGTCGAAACTGTCGATCCAGTACAGTCTCTCCTGATCAACATCCCAAAGTGGGCCCTCGCCGAGAGTCGTCTTGACGTCAACCACCACTTCTATTTTCATTTTCTTCCCCTATCCGTTGAAACGTGGTTCCGGCAGGCCGCGGACACCTAGGCCGTACACCGCAAAGATGCAGCCCGCCTCGCGCTCGCGGGGATATTCATTGTTGAAGGGACGGGCCATCGACGTCACGAACGCGATGTCGAGATCGGCGCCGCCAAATGTGATGCTCGTCGTTGACTGCACCGGCAATCCGACAATGCGATCGATCACGCCATTGGGGTCGAAGCGAATGAGACGTCCGGAATAAACCGCGACGCTCCAGACATATCCTTCTGAATCGACCGTTGCGCCGTCGGGATAACCGCGCAACTGCTCGAAGCTTGTGAAAATCCGGCGCGATCCGACCGCTCCAGTCGCCGTGTCATAGGCGTAGGCGTAGATTGTCCTGGCGCCGGTGTCGGCGAAGTAGAGCGTCGTGCCGTCCGGACTGAAGCAAGGTCCGTTGGAACATATAATTCCGGTATCAAGCGTGTGCAGTGAAAGATCGGGATCGAGGCGATAAAGCGCGCCCACCGGATCGCGTTCCTCAAAATCCATGGAACCGGCAATGAACCGACCCTGCCGATCGACCTTGCCGTCATTTAGGCGCGGGCGAAGCGCTCCGGGATGGGTTTCGTGAAGAAGCGTGACCTTGCCCGTTGCAAAATCCAATAGATGGAACCCGCTCCTCAGCGCCACGACAGCTCCGCCGCCTTTTGCACGCAGCGCCAATGATCCGATCGGCTCCGGCACCGTCCAGTTCCTGCGATCATTACCATTGACGTCACAGGAATAGACGGCCGGCGCATAGGAATCGATCCAGTAGAGGCGCTGCTCGTCGACATCCCAAAGGGGTCCCTCGCCCAACTGATTGCGGTCAGCACTGAAGATTTCAATGCGCAGCATGGCTTCCTCCTAGAACGCGACCTTGTCGCCTCCCTTGAGCGCGAGGATTTCGCGCGCTTCATCAGGGGTCGCCACCTCCATGCCAAGCCCCTCTATGATCTTGCGCGCCAGCAACACCTGTTCGGCATTGGATTTGGCAAGTTTTCCTTTGCCAGCCCAAAGACTGTCTTCAAGACCGACGCGGATATTACCGCCCATCGCGGCCGCCTGGGCGGCGATGCGCAACTGGCTCGATCCGGCGCCGAGCACCGACCAGCGAAAACTGTCGCCGAAAAGCCGGTCGGCGGTGCGTTTCATGTGCGCAACGTCTTCAGGATGGGTGCCGATCGCACCGAGTAATCCAAAAACGGACTGAATAAAAAACGGTGCTTTCACAAGGCCGCGATCGGCGAAATGGGCGAGGTTGTAAAGGTGGGCAATATCATAGCACTCAAACTCAAAGCGCGTACCGTTGTCATAGCAGGTCGCCAGAATGTATTCGATATCCCTGAAGCTGTTGCGGAAAACGAGATCCCGCGTTGCTTCCAGATGTGGTTTTTCCCAGTCGAACTTGAACTCCTTGTACTTGTCGAGGAGATGATAGAGCCCGAAATTGATGGAACCCATGTTGAGCGAAGCGACTTCCGGCTTGAAGGTTGCTGCGGGTTTGACCCGCTCTTCGACTTTCATGTAAGGGCTGCCGCCGGTCGTGATGTTGATGACAGACATGGTATTCTGCTTGATGCGTGGCAGGAATCGGGCGAACGCCTCGGGCGTCTGATCCGGCCTGCCGGTTTTTGGGTCGCGCGCATGCAGGTGCAGGATGGCGGCGCCGGCCTCCGCTGCCGCGAGGGCCTCCGTGGCAATCTCGTCCGGCGTGATTGGCAGGTAGGGCGACATCGTCGGCGTATGAATGGCCCCGGTTATGGCACAGGTAATTATGACCTTGCCCCTGCTCGCCGATCCACCGGTCGCTGTTTTTGTCTCGCTCATTCTCCGAACTCCTGCGTTGATTTCTTCTTGTGTGCAGCGAGAGCCATGAGCCGCCTGTCGCGCCAGATCTGGCGCTCGATGAGCTTATCGCCTGGCAGCTTGTGGCGGCGACCGGCTTCGACTGTGTCAAGGACCTCACCGGCCCAATCGACCCGGCGCTGCATTTGCGGGAACAACCGCTCGTAGATGACCTGATAGCGCGCCACATAGTCCCGCACGCCGCCGGGCGCATTGAGATCGATGGTCTCGAACGGGCCCATGAACGACCAGCGCAGTGCAAGCCCGTCGCGGATACCGATATCGACATCCTCGACTGTCGCGTATCCGTCAGCAACAAGGCGGAAAGCTTCTTCCAGCAACGCACCCTGCATGCGGTTCATGATGAACCCGTCAAGTTCGCGTTTCATGACGAGCGGCGCGTGACCGGCGGCAACGAGGAAGATGCGCGTCCGCTCAACCACCTCTGGCGATGTCCACGGTGCAGGAACGATCTCCGCTGCCGGTATGAGATAGGGCGGATTGATCGGATGCACAACGAGACAACGATGACGATTGGCCAGATGCTCGGTGAATTTGGAAGGAAGCAGCGCGGACGTCGAACTGGCTATGATCGCCGATGGGTCTGCAGCCTCGTCCAGTTGCGCAAACACCGCTCTCTTGATGTCAAGGTCCTCCGGCGTGTTCTCCTGAATATGATTGGCGCCCTTAAGGGCCTCTGCCAGATCCGCTTGCGGGGCGATCCTTGCGAGGACCGTCTGCGGTGAATTCCCGTTGAGCAGATCGTTTCGATCAAGATCCGCAAGCACGTCAGCAATATAGCCCCGCGCCTTCTCCACCGCCTCCGGCGACTGATCCCAGAGGACCACTTCATGGCCGGCCCGGGCAAAACTTATGGCCCAGGCCCTGCCGATAAAACCGCTGCCGATAATGGCTGTTCTGCGCATCATTGCCCCTTCATAATGTCTCGACATTGCCGTCGACGCCGAGCGACTGGCCCGAAATGTTAACGCCGGCATCAGAAAGCAGGAACGCGACCATCGTTGCGACATCGTAGGGGCTCACCATGCGCCGCAAGGACACATTCTTCAGATAGCGTTCCGTCATTTCCTCGTGGGAAATGCCCAATTGCCTGGCGCGGCTGCTGATCACGTTGTCGATGCGGGGGCCCTCGACAATTCCCGGAAGGATCGCATTGACCCGGATTTTATCTGGACCGAGTTCCTTGGCGAGGCTCTGAGTAAACCCGACCACGCCGAACTTTGCCGCCGAGTACGGTGAGCGGTAAGCATAGCCGTGGCGTCCTGCTGCTGACGACATGTTGACGATGGACCCGCCACCGGCGGCTTTCAGCATGGGCGTCGCGCGGCGTGCGCACAAAAACTGGCCCGTCAGGCAGACGTCAATGCAGCGCCGCCAGTCTTCCACGGTGATTTCGTCTACTCCGCCCGTCGGTCCGGCAATTCCTGCATTGTTGATAAGTGCATCAAGGCCGCCGAGGCGATCGGACACTTCGCCGAACATACGATCAACATCCGCCTCGCTGGAGACGTCCGCGATCGTTGCAAGGGCCGGACCGATGGAAGCATTTGCTTCGTCGAGCAACGGCTGGGCAATGTCACATATCGCCACGCTGGCACCAAGCGCCGAGAGTGTCGAGGCGATGGCAAAACCGATGCCCGATCCGCCTGCTGTGATGAGCACCCTTTGATCACGCAGCCCGCCCAAGAATTCTTCCGCCGATGCCGGAGCTATCCTGTCCATGATTCAACCTTTCCTAAGATCGCTTCTCGCGAAGCGCCATGACTGCGCCAAGCACAACAAGACCAAACAGGATTGCCCGCGTTGCGTAAGGCAATGTCGTCCCAGCCAGAAACATCTGTAGGGCGGTGAGCAGAAGAACCCCGCCCAGCATACCGAGATAATGCCCGCGTCCGCCCGTGATGAGCGCGCCACCCACGACAACGACGGCAATCGATGGCAACAGGTAGTCATCGCCCATTCCAAGGCTGGCCTGTCCGGAAAATCCTGTGAGCAAGACTCCAACGAGACCGGCACAAAAGCCCGACAGGACATAGACGAGAATGAGCGTGCGACCCACCGCGATGCCTGAAAGCTGTGCTGCTCGCAATCCGTTACCAATGCCGTAAACCCGGCGTCCGAAAGCGGTTCGGCCCAGGAGAAAAACCGATGCGATGACGAACACGACCATGAAAGGGACAACGGGCGTGAGCATAAACATCTTGCCGGTCATGAACCAGCGCAGCAGCGGCGAGGAGAAGCCAGCTGGCGTTCCTTGCGAATAAACCAGGGCAAAACCTTGCAGGATGCCATTCATTGCCAGCGTCATCACGATTGGCGAAATGCCAAGGACGACGATGCCAACGCCGTTGATGAAGCCAACCAGTGCTGCGATCAGCAATACAAAAGGCAGGGCATAGGTCAGCGCCGCATCCGAACCATTGACGATGCCGGCAAGCAGTATGCCTGCAATCCCGATGGTCCATGGGACGGAGAGGTCAAGACCGCCGGTGAGGATGACTGTGCCCTGCCCTAGCGCCAGGATGGCGAGAAACGTGGAAAGTACAATGAGCGAATTCCAGTAGGTCGGGTTCAGAACCGCGCGACCGAGCCAGAGCTGCGTCACGATGATGACAAGTATCAGGCACAGATAGGCCGGAAGCGCATAGCGAACGGTTTCCCGGTTGCGAGATAAGAACGATACCCTCATGGGCTGTAACCCGTTCGTGGCCAGTTTCAATCGTCGGTCCGTTCGATCAAGCTGCGAAGGCAACAGACCGTTGCGCCAGGCGGCAAACCAGGCACGCGCACCCCGCAGCTGCCTTGCCAGAGTGGAGCTATAAGAGATCGATCCTGCCAGAACAGCAAGGATCAAGATCGTTCCTTCAGCAATGGTGGAATAATAGGCCGACACGTTGAGAACGAGCAGGATATTGACGACCATCATGAGAATGTAGGCGCCGATCACCGTGCCAAACGGTCCGCCCCGCCCCCCGCCAAGACGCGTACCGCCGACAACAACGGCCGCAAACATCGAAAGCAGCAAGGGATTGCCGACGAGCGGGTCAGCGCTCCCCGTCTGCGCGCTGATGAACACACCCGCGAGGCCGTAGCACCCGCCTGCGATGACGTAGACGAAAAATCGCGTCAGCCTGACGCGAATGCCAATGGCCGCCGCCGCATCCGGGTCACTGCCGACCGCATAGATCGCTGTGCCAAAGCGCGTGTTTTTCAGCCACAACCAGCCAAGCAGAACAGCGCCGATGACCATTAGTGGCATGGGCAGCCAGCCGGGAATGGCATCTCCCAGATAGAACGTTCCAAGGTCCGGGGCGACAAAGCCGCCGGGCTTGTCCATGATCAAAAGCGTCAGACCTTGTATGATGAACATCGTCGACAATGTGACGACAATCGGCTGCAGTCGGAATAAGGCTATGAAAATGCCATTGAGCGCGCCGGTCAGCATGCCAACGCCAATACCAGCGCACGTCCAGTAAAGCACACTGGTCTGCTCCGCTGCCGGGTCCATGCTTTGCGCAAGTACCACATTGACAAGCGAAATCACCGCGCCGGCAGAAAGGTCAAAGCCGCCAGACAGGATGACGATCGTCTGGCCGATCGCAGCAAGTGCGGAGGTTGCACCGCCGCTCGACAAAAACGAAATGTCAAAATAGCTGAGCGGCCCGGTACTTACCCAGTCCACTATGCCGAGCAGGCAAAGGAATACCACGATGGCGATGAGGACGCTACGTCGCTCCGCGGAGATGCTGAAACGCGGTCGCCTGCTTGCATTGGACGCGAGACTTGACATGATCATTCAGCTGCTTCCTGTGCTGGCGCGTCGTGGCCAAGCGCCGGGCGCATGATGGTCGCTTCCGTGAGCTCGTCGCGGGTGAGCGAGGCCGAGATCCTGCCATCGTAGAGAACAAGTACGCGGTCACAAAGATGCACAAGTTCGGGAATTTCCGTCGAGTGCAACAGGATGGCGCCTCCGGCGTTGGTGAAATTGCGCATCATCACGTAAAGCTCATGCTTGGTTCCGACATCGATGCCGCGTGTCGGATCAAACAGCAACAGAATGCGACTTTGCGCCACCAGCCATTTGGCTATCGCTATCTTCTGCTGATTACCACCGGAGAATGCCCCTGCCCGCGTCCACAGTGCCCGCTCATTGACCTCGACAGTGGCAAAAGCGGCACAGACAGCGTTCTGCTCGCGATCGAGCCGGATCAGGCCGTAGCGCGAAAACCGGCCAATGACCGGCAGCGATGCATTCAGGGTGCCGCTAAGCTTGAGAAAAAGGCCTTCTGTCTTCCGGTCTTCCGGCACAAGCCCGATGGCAATGTTTGGCCTCAGCGCATCTGCAGGTGAAGCGAAACGGACCTTGCGGCCGTCAACAAGAAGATCGCCCTCGACGACCTCTGTCATGCCGAAACACGCCAGAAACAGATCGAGTTGTCCCATGCCCTGTAATCCGGCCACGCCGAGGATTTCGCCCTTTCTGAGGTCAAAACTCGCATCGCGAAGCTTTTGACCCGCCTTGAGACGACGCACGCCAAGCACCGGTGCGCCAAAGGAATCATCCCCCGTCGGTCGCGCCGGGAAGGTCTGGGCGATGGTACGGCCGACAATTCTCTCAATGACCTGTGCATCGGTTATTGAATCGACAGCGCAGGTCGTGATGTGCTGTCCGTTGCGCAGGATCGTCAGCGTATCGCAGAACGCACGGACCTCGCGCATGCGGTGCGTGATGAACACAATCGTCGTGCTTGCAGCTTTCAGACGGGCTATAATCGCCCCCAGCCATTCGACATCACCGCCGGCGAGGGTCGACGTCGGCTCGTCAAGCAAGAGTATTTTCGGCTTTCGGAAAATGGTGCGGGCGATCTCGATCTTTTGCTGGACGGCCAAATCAAGGGTGCCGACCTCGGCATCAAGGTCGACAGAAAATTCGAGCTCCTTCAGATGCCGCTCGATGGCGCGGCGCGCCGAAGCGCGGCGAATGAGGCCGGTGATGCCCATGGGCGCATAGGGCATCAGCATATTATCGAGGACGCTGAGGTCCCGTACCAATGTCATTTCCTGGAACGCCGTCTGTACGCCAAGAGCATGGGCAAAGCGGGGCGCCTTGAGCACGACCGTCTTGCCGAATATCGAGATGTCACCCTGGTCGGGACGCAGAAGTCCCGAGAGGAGCTTGACGATCGTCGATTTGCCTGCACCGTTTTCTCCGAGGAGGGCATGACTGCTGCCTGGCGCGATGCTGAAGGAAACGCCATTGACCGCAACAGTTGCACCAAACGCCTTGCGTATATCTACAACCTCGATGGCGGGTTGATCCAATGCCGATGTCATCCGAGCGGCCCTGCTTAAGTTAGCGAAATGGCGCGTGCAGAGCGGCGAACCGCTCTGCGCCTGCACAATTAGTTTTCAGGTTGGCCGACCAGCGCTGCATTGAGGCCGATTTCCGGTGTCTTTTCGGAGAAGATCGACGCAAACCAGCCCGGATTTGAGACGATCGCAGGCTTGAAAGCGTTGCAGCCTTCCTTCATCTCCTCCCAGGTGCCCTCCTGGCAAAGTTTGATCGTTTCGTTGGTAACGAGAGGAAGGGGCAGTACGGTCTTCTTGGGCACGTCCTTGCCTTCAATGGCATCGACGGCAAGCTTTAGAGCCAGCGCGCCTGAATAGGGCGGTGATGCGTAGGAAATGCGCGGTGCGCCGAGCGGTGCATAAGGCGAGGCCGCGCCCTCTACCTCGGTACCAATGGGCAGCATCTGCACGCGGCCCCCATTCGAGCCTTCGCCCGCGCATGGCAGCAATTGTTCCGGCTTTTTGCCTGCTTCAAGTTGCATCGAATTTGCCGTGAAGCAGCCGACCTGCATCCACAATCCGTCGATTTCATCCCAGTTTCGGGTCGCAAGTATCTTTGAAAGCTCCGTCCGGGCAACCGCCTGGCTCCACATGCCGACGGCTTCGCCGACGATCTTGATATCGGGATGCTTGGCGAAGACTTCCTTGGCCGCTTTAGTGCGGAGGTTGTCGACAGAAGTGCCCGGCACGCCGGTGATCGCAATGATATTGCCCTTGCCGTTGAGCTTCTTGACCAGCCATTCTGCAGTAACACGGCCTGCCTCTTCCTGGTCGATTGCGATGTTGTAGGCACATGGCTCCGTAATCTCGCCGTCATAGGCGAATACCTTGACACCCTTGTCACAGGCATTCTTGACAACCTGGTTCAAGGCAGTTGGAGAAATCGGGAAGATGACGATGGCTTCGGCGCCCGCCTGCACCATCGCGTTGATCTGTTGTATCTGCCTCTGGGCATTGGGGCCAGCCACCTGAACCTGGAGATCGACCTTATCGGCGAGGCTCTTGTGGGCGGCCATGGCTTTGATCATGTTGGCGGCTTCCGCCTGCCAATCATTGCCAATGAAGCTCATGCTAAGAAAAACCTTATGTTTTTCAGCCGCATCTGCCTGTCCGATGAGGGCAGCGCTTGCGGCAAAGCCGGCGCATAATGCGAAGCGCCGGATATTCGAAACGATATCCATTCTCTATCTCCTCCCCTTGTGCGAGACGCCTCCCAAGGAGTTTCCTTCAAAATCCTTGCCGTCCCGATCTCGTGAACCGTAGCACCATTTGATCAAAGATCAATGATGAAATCACCGCTCGCCTGTGGTAATGAGAGCCGACTTGACGGAAAGGGCTGAACACTGCATTGCGAGAAAAACAGCGACGCATGTGCCGGCAGGAAAGGGTATTGAAATGGCTGAGGCCGGTTACAAAAAGCCAGGAGTTGAGATTCTCCCTCTTTCCAGGGAGACCCTTCAGGATCGCGTCTACCGTCAGATCACAAATCTCATTCTTGAGGGGGGGATCGTCCCAGGTGAAATGGTTCCCGTACAGAGCCTTGCAGATGCGTTCGGTGTCAGTCCGATGCCCGTACGCGAAGCCCTGAGGCGATTGACGGCGGCGAACGCATTGACCGTCGTCTCGGGAAGATCGGTGGGCATCCCCCGGTTAAGCCGCGCCAAACTCACCGATCTGCGCAACGTGCGCGTTGAGATCGAGGCGCTGGCCGGCGCCTGGGCAGCTGAGCGGATCGAGGAGGACGAGATCAGCCGGCTTCAATCACTTCTGATCGAACTTGACGATGGAAATGCCTCCGGTGACGTCAAATCCTATCTTCGGGCCAATTACGCTTTCCATTTTTCCATTTATCAGGCGGCCGGATCGGAAAGCATTCTCAATATTATTGAAAACCTCTGGCTCCAGGTTAGCCCCTATTTCAATATGTTGCACGATTCCGGTAACTACGCCAAAGCCAACGAACACCATCATGCCATGTTCGCCGGCCTGCGTACCCATGATGGCGAGGCGGTCAGGCAGGCGATACGATCAGATATCGATGCAGCTTACGATGTTCTGGTCGAACTCCTGACATAGGCGAGATCGGAGATGCCTGGGTGATCAACGACTCGTTGAGCAGCAACTTCTGATTGTGTTGATGAAACAGATCACGCCCAAGATCTCTAGTGTCTTTTTTGTTGTGTGCTGGCAGCGACCAGTTCGTCATTTGCTCGCAATCCGGTTCCAAGGAGCGCGAAGTGCGAGCCTCATTTGATTGCCCGCGAACGTTATCGGCCCTGCCAGGTCGAGGCCATTCTCCAGTGAGGGTTGTGACAGCGCCGCAGCACGGGTGAGGCGGGAAAGGTTTGCGCCGCTTTGACCGTGATTTGGGCTATCGGGTCGTGTACAACAGAGAATATTCGCACGGGAGGACTACCATGCGCATTCGCATATTGATCGTCCTGATGGTGATCCTGGCTGGAGCCTGCACATCCGCGCACGCTCAGCCGATGTCAATCGCTGTGTTTGCTTTCGAACTGGAAGACAAGAGCGCCGGGGCAGG
>NZ_JBBNAM010000016.1:0-25658 GCF_037994425.1 Phyllobacterium sp. | reverse complement strand
TGTTGTGCGTGTTCTTGGTTCAACTGCCGTTTTCTGGGAGGAATACAATGGCAACGACGTCTTTGGCCGACTCGTCCAGTCGGGGAATGACGAGGGAAGAGAAGAAGGTTATCTTCGCTTCCTCGCTCGGTACCGTATTTGAATGGTACGACTTCTATCTTTACGGGTCCTTGGCGGCCTTCATCGGCGCGGCGTTCTTCAGCGAATATCCGGAAGCAACACGCAACATCTTTGCCCTGCTGGCCTTTGCAGCCGGATTTTTGGTCCGTCCTTTCGGAGCGCTGGTCTTCGGTCGGATTGGCGACCTGGTAGGCCGCAAATACACCTTTCTCGTGACAATCTTGATCATGGGTCTGTCGACCTTCCTCGTCGGTATCCTTCCTGGATCGGCGAGCTGGGGCATTGCCGCGCCGGTCATTCTCATCGGCCTGCGTATGCTTCAGGGCCTGGCGCTTGGCGGCGAATACGGTGGCGCCGCAACATATGTTGCCGAACACGCACCCGACAACAAGCGCGGTTATTACACATCCTGGATCCAGACCACCGCGACACTGGGGTTGTTCCTCTCGCTCATCGTCATTCTCGTTGTGCAGAATTGGCTGGGCAAGGAAGCTTTCGCTGCATGGGGATGGCGCGTACCGTTCATCCTGTCGTTCGTTCTTCTGGGCATTTCCGTGTGGATTCGGTTGTCCTTGAGTGAATCGCCGACGTTCCAGCGGATGAAGGAAGAAGGCAAAGGCTCCAAGGCTCCGCTTTCTGAAGCTTTCGGTCAGTGGAAGAATGCCAAGATCGCCCTTCTGGCTCTCTTTGGCCTCACTGCCGGCCAGGCCGTCGTCTGGTATTCGGGCCAGTTCTACGCACTGTTCTTCCTGCAGAACGTGCTCAAGGTCGATGGTCAATCGGTCAATATCATGATCGCCATCGCCCTGTTGCTCGGTACCGGCTTCTTCGTCTTTTTCGGCTGGCTGTCAGACAGGGTCGGTCGCAAGCCCATCATCATGGCGGGTCTTGCCCTGGCGATCATCACCTATTTCCCGCTGTTCCACGCGCTGACCTGGGCCGCTAACCCGGCACTCGCTCAGGCGCAGGAATCGGTACGGGCGACCGTCACCGCGGCTCAGGGAGATTGCAACTTCCAGTTCAATCCAGTGGGTACCCGCAAGCCGGTCACCTCGTGCGATATCGCCACTGACTTCCTGGCGAAGAGCTCGATACCCTATGACATCGTCGCTACTGCACCTGCAGGCACAGCGGCAACTGTGACGATCGGCAACGAAACCGTTACGTCGTTCGACGGCGCGACAGCCGGCGCTGATGCCGCGGCGAAGACTGCGGCCTTCACCAAGGGCGTCAACACCGCGCTTAAGGATGGCGGATATCCGCTTGTCCGTGACCCCGCCAAGGTCACCGATGCCAAGCTGGACGCCTTTGTCGCGGCCAACCCGAAACTCGCACTCGATGCTGCTGCCATTCGGGCTGGCAACAAGACGATGGTGCCCGTGGCTCAGGCGGTCAAGGACAAGCTGGTTACTGCCGATGAAGCGGCCGGCGCAACCGAGGTCGCAGTCTTCTCCATTCCGGGCGCTGGCGCGTTCAGGATGGTAGCGGATCCTGCTGCCGTCAATTGGCCGAAGGTCATCGGCATCCTGTTCATCCTCGTGCTTTACGTCACGATGGTGTACGGGCCGATTGCCGCCATCCTGGTGGAGATGTTCCCGACACGCATCCGGTACACCGGCATGTCGCTGCCCTACCATATCGGCAACGGCTGGTTCGGTGGCCTGCTGCCGGCTACGGTTTTCGCGATGAGTGCTGCCAAGGGCGATATTTATTATGGCCTCTGGTACCCCATCGTGATTGCAGCGATGACCCTCATCATCGGCCTTCTCTTCGTACGCGATACGAAGGGTACGGATCTTCACGCCATAGACTGACCTGCAAAACCAAAGAAAGCCCGGCGCGATTTCTGTCGCGCCGGGCTTTTCTTTTTAAGTCGCTAATCTTCAGGCAGCCAGGGCCTTGTACTTGGCCAAGATCGCGTCGCCCATTTCGACGGTGCCAACCTTGGTCTTGCCTTCCGACATGATGTCGCCCGTGCGAATCCCGTCGTCGAGGACGCCAGCGACCGCGGCTTCCAGTCTGTCGGCCTCGGCAATCATGTTGAACGAATAACGCAGGCACATCGCAAACGAAGCAATCATCGCAATCGGATTAGCAACGCCTGTTCCGGCAATGTCGGGCGCCGAACCGTGCACCGGCTCGTAGAGCGCCTTGCGGCTGCCAGTCTTAGCGTCCGGCGCGCCGAGGGAGGCAGACGGCAGCATGCCGAGCGAACCCGTCAGCATGGCTGCAATATCGGAAAGCATGTCGCCAAACAGATTGTCCGTGACAATCACATCGAACTGCTTGGGCCAACGCACCAGCTGCATACCGCCGGCGTCGGCAAGCATGTGCTCGAGCTTGACGTCGGAATATCTGGCCTTGTGCGTGGCGGTGACAACCTCGTTCCAGAGCACACCCGACTTCATGACATTGCGCTTTTCCATCGAGGTCACCTTGTTCGCGCGGGTGCGCGCAAGCTCGAAGGCGACGCCGGAAATACGTTCAATCTCATAGGTATCGTAAACCTGCGTATCGATGCCGCGCTTCTGGCCGTTGCCAAGATCGCGGATCTCCTTCGGCTCGCCGAAATAGACGCCGCCGGTCAATTCGCGCACAATCAGAATGTCGAGACCTTCGACCACTTCCTTTTTGAGCGACGAGGAGTCGGCCAGCGCCGGATAGCAGATGGCAGGACGCAGATTGGCAAAGAGCTCCATATCCTTGCGCAGGCGCAGAAGACCTGCTTCCGGGCGGACATCGTACGGTACGCTATCCCACTTCGGTCCACCGACAGCGCCGAAGAGCACGGCGTCGGCGGCCAGCGCTTTTGCCATATCGGCTTGGGAGATGGCCGCACCATGCGCATCATAGGCGCTGCCGCCGACGAGGCCTTCATCGAGCTCAAAGCCGCTCTTTAGTTCGGCATTCATATAGGCAATGATCTTGCGAACCTCGGCCATTGCCTCGGGTCCAATGCCGTCGCCGGGAAGAAGGAGGAGCTTTTTCGATGCCATGCGGGAAAACCTCTAGAGCGGTTGAACGGAATGGCGGTTCCTTAGCGCAAGTTCGGCAAAGATGGAAAGCGTTACGCGCAATTTTCTGAAAACTTTGCCGGTCTGCAAATGAAAAAGCCCGCCGAAGCGGGCCGTGACAAAAGCTTATTGAACGCTCAGGCCCAGGGGCGCTTTTCCGCATTCGCGGTTTCGAACGTGTCGATCATGCCAGCCTTCTCCATCGTCAGGCCGATATCGTCGAGACCGTTGAGCATGCAATAGCGGCGGAATTCGTCGAGATCGAACTTGATTGTACCGCCGTCGGGGCCCTTGATGGTCATGTCTTCGAGATCGATCGACAGGGTCGCATTTGCGCCGCGCTGCGCGTCGTCCATCAATTTGTCGAGATCCTCATGACTGACGCGGATCGGCAGGATACCATTCTTGAAGCAGTTATTGTAGAAGATGTCGGCAAAGCTGGTAGAGATGACGCAGCGAATCCCGAAATCGAGTAGAGCCCACGGCGCATGCTCGCGGCTCGATCCGCAACCGAAATTGTCGCCCGCCACCAGAATCTGCGCCTTGCGATAGGCGGGCTTGTTGAGCACGAAATCCGGATTCTCGCTGCCGTCTTCGTTATACCGCATTTCGGCAAAGAGCCCCGTGCCAAGACCCGTGCGCTTGATCGTCTTCAGGTAGTCCTTCGGGATGATCATGTCGGTGTCGACATTGACGATTGGCAGCGGAGCGGCAACGCCGGTGAGCTTGGTGAATTTGTCCATAATATCTGCCTGTAGATTCTGGGTAGAGATTGATTGTTCGCTTTACACCAGCTTTGCAGCGAATCAAAGCGTTTCACCTGTGGCACTTTGAGCCTCATTGCCGTTCACGCAGGATTGCACTTGTCTTGGTGCAGCGATCAAGGCACAAAACCGGCATGACGAAACCTTCTCGCTTGCGCCGTTCGGTCCTTTACGTTCCCGCGTCAAATGCCAAGGCCCTTGCCAAAGTCGCCTCGCTCCAGGCAGACGCTGTCATATTCGATCTCGAGGACGCTGTTGCCCCCGAGGCGAAAGAGACTTCGCGGGAAGCGCTCCGCAATTATTTCCTCGTCCATCCGCCTCGCACCGCAGAGCGGGTCATTCGCATCAATGCACTTGACGGTGAATGGGGAGCCGAAGACCTGCTGGCTGCCCGTGCCTGCAAGCCTGACGCCATTCTTCTACCGAAAGTTCAGACGCCGCAGGACGTGACCAATGTAGCGGATGTTCTCGACGATACCGATGCCTCCGAAGGTATACGCTTGTGGGCAATGATCGAGACACCGCGCGGCATCCTTAACGTCGATGCCATCGCCGAACTCGGCCTGCGCTCGACTGCGCGTCTCGATTGCGTTGTCGTCGGGACGAACGATATTGCCAAGGAGACCGGAACCCGGCTGAAAGCGGGCCGCGCGTTTTTTGCGCCTTGGCTCATGCAGGTGCTCCTATGCGCCAGGGCCGGGAAGCTCGATGTCATCGACGGCGTTTTCAATGATTTTGCCAACTTTGATGGGTTTAGCGCTGAATGCGCGGAGGCCGCACAAATGGGTTTCGACGGCAAGAGCCTCATTCACCCGGCGCAGATCGAGCCGGCCAATGCCGCTTTCCTTCCTGACGAGCAAACGTTGGGCGAAGCAAGGGCCATTGTTGCAGCGTTTGCCCGTCCCGAGAATAGCGGCAAGGGCGTTATCGCCCTGTCCGGGAGAATGGTCGAGCGCCTCCACCTTGAATCGGCGCAAAAGCTCGTTACAAAAGTCGATGCTCTTGGCAGAAACTGGGAGAAGCCGGATCGCTTCGCTCCAAACATGGGAAACATAACAATGAAACTATATCGGTTTCTGACGGGCCCTGATGATGCCAGCTTCTGCCACAAGGTAACGGCAGCCATAAACAAGGGATGGCATATCTATGGCTCACCGACCTATGCGTTCAATTCGGTAACCGGCGTGATGCAGTGCGGCCAGGCAGTCGTCAAGGACGTGGACGGTGTAGACTATGAGCCAAGTATCAAGCTCAGCGACTTTTGAGGGCGGTTGCCGCTTCGCCTGCGACTGGCGTCGCTCAATATCTTCAGTCAGTCAACGCTCGCTTCGAGCCGCTCCATGTCTTCATCGGAGAGGCCGAAATGGTGACCAATTTCGTGGATCAAGACGTGGGTCACGATATCGCCCAAGGCTTCTTCGTATTCGGCCCAATAGTCAAGGATCGCCCGCCGGTAAAGCGTGATGCGATTGGCCTGCTGCCCGGTCGATAAGGAAAAGCGTTCGCCAATGCCAGTCCCTTCGAAGAGCCCCAGAAGATCGAAGGGCGATTCCAGGCCCATGTCTTCAATAATCTGATCGTCGGGGAAATCGGAAATCTGAATGGTGATATCGCCGCAAAGGCTGCGGAAGGTTTCCGGCAAATGCGCGTAGGCTTCGATCGCCAGCGATTCGATCTCGCCAAGTGACGGTGACAGACGGTTACCCCAATCGGCAGCTTGGTTACTTCGGGCCATTGCAACTCCATGACGGGCTTTTCGGCTTCATATAGTGCCTTTTGCCCGTATATGCGAGATGCGACGCTTTTTGCGGTTAGGCGTGGGCCTTTGCCGCCAAAAGCAGCCGTTCCATGCGCCGGAAACTTTCGGCAAGCACGGTCGGATCTCGAAGGCCATGGGCCAGCATGATCCCGCCCTGCCATTCGGTCACAGCGTTGCGCGCGATGGCAAGCGCGGTGGACGGCCGAATACCTGAACGTCCGAGTTCGCGACCAATGAACCCGATGAGCAGGCTGAACGCTTCGGCCGCCCTGCCCGCCGCCTCTGGCGAGTCGCGGCGAAAATCACGAACCGCCAATGCGATCGGACAACCATGCTCGACGCGGCTCTTGAGCGATTGCGCCAATTTGTCGATGAGACGCTGCAGGCGTCGTCTGGGATCCTGGTCCGCAGCAACGATCTCTGCGAGCATTTCATCTGTTTCGGCAACGAAAATGTCCGCCACGCTGCGCGCGAGTTCGGTCTTTGTCTTGAAATAGTAATAGATGTTGCCCAGCGGAATGCCCGAGCTTACGGCGATATCTGCGAGACTGGTGACAGTATAGCCGTGACGCCAGAACAGTCCGGCAGCCGTCGCAGTCAGGATCTCCCGCTTGTCGTTATGTTTTGCCATGATCCGCCTCTGTCAGTCATGCAACTGACTGGGATTGTGCCCCATTCTTCGATCAAACGAAAGTCATTGTGCCTGCGAAGACGAGGACCAGACGAGCCGCGCCCCGAGGCCCGTTCAATCCTCGATCGAACGCGCCTCCGAGGGTAGCATGATCGGGATGCCGTCCCGTACAGGATAGGCCAGATGTGCGGATTGGGAGATCAGTTCGGATTTTTCCTGATCGTAGACAAGCGCGCCCTTTGTCAGTGGACAGACCAGCAACTCGAGCAACTTGCGGTCGATGGAAGTTTCACGCTTGCCCTCCGTCACGGCTTGATCCTCCACTTATTGCAGGCTGCCCTCGAAATCGTCCTGGTCCTTTGCGAGGGCAATCTCGGTAATGGCAATGAGGGTTTCGGCTCGTGTCTTGAGATCGGCTGCTTCGAGCAGCGCCTGCTTCTCCGCCGCACCAAACGGCGACATCATCGCAAGCGCATTGACCAGCGTTTCGTTGCCGGCCCGCGCGATGCCGTCCCAGTCAGCTTCGAGACTATTGGCGTCTAGATAGGCGCGGAACACGCGCAGGAGGGCCGCGCGGTCCACCTCCGAATCATCAGCCTCATCGAGATCGGCGCGCAACGGCGCAATCTTGCACTGCCTGAAAGGCGCGCGCGTTCCCATCTCCTTGACGATGCGGAATCTACAAATGCCGTGGAGCGTGATGAGCAGCCGCCCATCCCCCGTCTCGGCAAGGGAAGTGATACGTCCGAGACACCCGACCTCACAAAGCTCAGCTTCCTCGCCGTCTTCCTGGTCGAAGCGCGGTTGAATCATGCCGATGATGCGTTTCCCCGCAAGGGCTGCGTCCACCATCGCAAGGTAGCGTGGTTCGAAAATATTGAGCGGCAGTTGTCCGCCGGGAAGCAGCAGTGCGCCCGATAGCGGAAAGATCGGCACGCTTTCCGGGATGTCCTCCAGCGTCCGATAGCGTACGTTTCCTGCCTTCATCATTTTCTCCAAGCCAAACCCGGACGAGCCGGGATCGATGGCTATAGTGCCTGATTTTCCTCAGGAAAACAGCAAGGAAGACAATTTGCGACGCGCAGCGACAGAGGATGGATCGGTTGGGCCCCACGCGTCGAAAAACTGCAGCAACTGCTTGCGGGCACCATCGTCATTCCAGCTACGATCGGCCCGCATGATGGCGAGAAGATGATCGGCGGCCGCATCGCGCTCGCCCTTGGCATTCAGGATCATTGCGAGATCGAAGCGAGCCTGATGATCCTTGGGGTTCGCCTGAAGGCGGGCCTCGAGCGCCACTGAGTCACCAAGCGTTGCCACCTGCTCGGCGAGTGCAATCTTCGCCTCGGCCGAGCGTACACTCTCCTCCTGCCGCTTGTCGGACGGGACGCGCTCGAGGGTAGCTCGCGCCTGCCCGACGTCGCCGAGTTCCACGAGCGTGGTCGCAAGACCCGCCAGTGCTACCGCATGGTCGGGCACCTCGCCGAGAATGGCCGAGTAAATCTGTCCTGCCTGCTCGAAATGTCCCGTCTCGGTCGCCTCGGCCGCGGCATCAAGCGCCGATTGGATGGCAGCATCCTTCCCGCCATCCGGTGAAGCGAGCCGGTTGATGAATTCCGTTACTTTGGACTCGGGCAGAGCTCCCATGAAGCCGTCGACCGGCTTGCCATCGGCAAAGGCGATCACGGCGGGGATCGATTGAATGCCGAGCTGGCCGGCTATCGCCGGATGATCGTCGATGTTCATCTTGACGAGCTTCACCCGCCCGCCCGCCATCTGCACGGCCTTCTCCAGAATGGGGGTCAATTGCTTGCATGGCCCGCACCAAGGCGCCCAGAAATCGACAAGAACCGGTTGACGCTTCGATTCAGCAACGACGTCCTTAGCGAACGCGGCCGTCGTCGTATCTTTGATCAGTTCCGCGGCGGCCGAAGCATTTTGGGTCGCAGCACCATAGGACACGCTGGTCGTGCCGGTGGTGGCACCATAGCCGCCGCCAAACGGGTTATCTGTATTGCTCATCAAGTTCTCCCGTCATCCGCCGGAGCATCGGTGGCCCCGAAAACATTCAGCTATCAGTTTGGGGTCGATCCGTCTATTTTCAAGATCAACGGATCGTGTCCGGTCGCCTTGAGAAAGGTCAACAGATCGTCGCGACCGATGGAACTGGTTGCATCATTGCTCAGCGGGTGTGCATTAATGGTATCGTGCTGCATAAGCCCTTCGTCAAGTACCACTTTCACCTGATGTTGCCTATCGTTGATCACGCCGAAAACGCTTACAGCGCCAGGGACGAGACCAAGATATTCGAGAAGCTTTTCCGGCTTGCCGAAGGAAACGCGGCTTGCCGCCCCTATCTTGCCATGTATGGACTTCAAATCGACCTCGGCTTCCTCGTCTACTGTTACGAGATAGAAATTGTCCTTTTTGTCCTTCAGGAAGAGGTTCTTCGTGTGAACCGCCGAAATCTGGCCACGAAGGTCTTGGGCCTCGGCGACCGTAAATACGGGCGCGTGGCGAATCGTCGACACTTCAATGTTCAGATCATCGAGAAATTGCATCAAATCGTCGAAAGTCTTGAGCATGGGGGCTTTCTGAAGTTGGCGGTCTAAGGGAGGCTCCTGTTGTAAATAATGGCTTGATTGAGTGGCCTCAAGCAAAAAGCCTCGTTCAATCCGGGCCTTTTGGCGTTTTTTCGCGATATCGTTCAGAAGTTGAAAAAACCCTGTTGCAATTAGCCGGCGCTTGGGTCATATAAGCCCCGCTTCGCAAGACAGACTGGCGCACGCGGGAGTAGCTCAGGGGTAGAGCACAACCTTGCCAAGGTTGGGGTCGTGGGTTCGAATCCCATTTCCCGCTCCAGTTGTCTCAATGATTTGAAGCACTTAAGCAAGGCGCCCTTCGGGGCGCCTTCTTGCTTTTGCACCTTTGCCGTTTCCCATGGCGACGACTTCGTGCCTCCTTGCTCCGACAGCATTGCAATCTCCAGCCAAAGCAGTAAATCCTTAGATCATGGCCCAGAAGAAAGCGCACGAGGTTGATTCATTCCTGAAAAGGCTCGATCGCGCCTATCCGATCATCCTGCTATACGGGCCCGACAAGGGGCTCGTCAGCGAGCGTGCTGTTGCATTCACCAAACTAACGGGCCTTGCCCCGGATGACCCCTTTGCGGTTATTCGTCTCGATGCCGATACCATCCAGGCAGAACCTGGCAGGCTCTCCGACGAGGCAAACACCATATCGATGTTCGGGGGCGAGAGATTGATCTGGGTCCGCAACGCGACTGTCCAGAAGGGCTTGGCCGACGCTGTCGCCCATCTTGTCAAGAATCCCCCGCAAGCTACGTTCATCCTGATCGAGGCAGGCGACCTGAAGAAGGGCGCCGGTCTGCGCGGAACCATCGAACAGAGTGCCTGCGCCATGGCCCTGCCCTGCTACAGTGATGATGCCCGCAGCCTCGACGGCACCATTGATGACATGATGGCGCGCCATGGGTTGCAGATCAGCCTGGACGCCCGCAGCCTTCTCAAGGAAAGCCTGGGGGGAGATCGCCTAGCGACGCGAGGAGAACTTGAAAAGCTCTGTCTTTACGCCCTCGGCAATGAACGCATCACCATCGATGATGTGCGCGATATTATTGGTGATGTCAGCGCCATATCCTACGAGACGATCATCGATGCAATCATGGTGGGTAACCTTAATGATTTTACGCACGCGTTCGACCGCGTGATAGGGAGCGGATCATCAAGCTTTCTTATCCTTAGTACCGCGATCCGCCAGTTCCAGTCGTTACAAACGTTACGTTACGGCATGGAAACTGAGGGAAAAAACGCGGGAACGGCGGTAGCCGCGGCTAAACCACCGATTTTCTTTGCCCGAAAGAAGTTGGTGGAGTCAGCCTTGCAACGCTGGTCCACGGTCGCTTGCGCCCGTGCCATTGAACGTCTGCAGCGGACTGTTCTTGAAAGCAGGCGAAACGCCGATCTCGCTGTGCCAATTATCCGCCAATCACTCATTGCCCTTGCCGCAGAAGCGGCACGGGCAGGTCGCCTCTCGCGCTGAATTATCTGCGAATCAACTTTGCAGGCGGCGGCAGACCTCGTCGAGCTGCTCCAGCGTCGTGTAGTGGATGCGAACGTCGCCACCTTTATTCTGATGGTTTACCGTTACGCGCATGCCGGTGACGTCGGACAGCAATTTTTCCAACGCGCGCGTATCGGCATCCTTTTCGGTATCGCGCTCGACCTTAGGCTTGGGAGCAGTCGATTCCCCACCGTTCTGCGCCAGGGCCTCCGCCTGGCGTACCGATAATCCATCGCGAACAATCTTGTCAGCAAGAGCACCAGGGTTTTCTGCGGTAATCAACGTGCGCGCATGGCCCGCGGACAGCGCGCCATTGGTGATCATGTCCCTAACCGGCTCCGGCAATTTCAGCAGACGCAGCGTATTCGCAACATGGCTGCGGCTCTTGCCTATCACTTGCGCAAGGTCCGCCTGCGTATAGTCGTGGTCGTCGATAAGTTGCTGATATCCCATACCTTCTTCAATAGGATTGAGATCGGCGCGCTGAACATTCTCGATAATCGCAAGCTCGAGAGCCACGCGGTCATTGACTTCGCGAATGATGACGGGGATCGCGGCAACGCCGGCGCGCTGCGCCGCGCGCCAGCGGCGTTCGCCAGCAATGAGTTCATAATGGTCGGGCGAACCTTGTACCGGGCGGACAACGACCGGCTGAACGATCCCGTGTTCGCGGATGGATTGGGTCAGGTCCTCCAGATCGCCTTCCGTGAACAATCGGCGCGGGTTGCGCGGATTACGGGTAATGAATTCGATCGGAATGTGCCTGTCCTGAGGCGCCGACGGGCGCGGAGCGCTTTCATCCGGCAACCGATCCATTTCACCGATGAGCGCTGCGAGACCGCGGCCGAGTCGCTTCTTGGAGAGGTCTTCATTCATTGTCGTCAACTTTCATAATCATTTCGTAGTCGAATCGATCGTCACGCGGCCCGCAAATGGCGCTCGCGCTGTATCACTTCCGAGGCAAGTTGCAGATAGGCCTGGCTTCCCGCACACTTCAAATCATAGAGGATGGCCGGTATTCCATATGACGGCGCCTCGGAGACGCGGACATTGCGCGGGATTACGGTTCGGTAGACCTTGTCGCCCATGAACGATCGAACATCGTCAACGACCTGCGTGGCCAAGTTGTTGCGACCGTCGTACATCGTGAGGACGATACCCTGGATATTGAGCTGCGGGTTGAGCGACGCGCGCACTTGGCTGACGGTCTCCAGCAATTGGCTGAGACCCTCGAGCGCAAAAAACTCGCACTGCAGCGGAACCAGTACCGAGTCAGCGACAGCCATGGCATTCATTGTCAACAGATTGAGCGAGGGGGGACAATCGATCAATATGTAGGAGTATGGTGACGCAGCCGGATTGCCACGAAAGGCCTTGCGCAAGCGCGTCGCGCGATCCGCAGCATTGCCAATCTCCATCTCGACGCCCAAGAGATCGAGCGTTGACGGAATCAGCGACAGGTTTGGCACGGCCGTCATGACGGCTGCATCCTCCACCGAAGCCGTTTGCATTAGAACATCATAGGAGGAAACATCGCGGTTTTTGCGGTCGATCCCAAGTCCAGTACTTGCGTTACCCTGCGGATCCAGATCGACGACGAGCACATTCTCGCCGATTGCCGCCAAGGCCGTTGCCAAGTTGATGGCCGTGGTGGTTTTCCCCACCCCGCCTTTCTGATTGGCTATGGTAATGATGCGAGTCTGACTATTCATCACTATCTTCCTGAGCAGAAACTGCGTTTTGGCTGCGGACGAGTGCTTTTAGGCGCGAGGACCGGCCGGGCGCAGATTGCTGATCTGCAGGATTACCGAATCCCTATCCACCGCGCTTTGGTGTTCTACCAGATCGAATGCCCAATCAACACGGCTTTCAGCAACTTCGCGCCGGTAATCCCGGCCTTTTTGAAAAAGCCCAGTTGCACCAGACTTTAGCCATGGCCCTGCAAGCGCAAAAAGTTCGCTTAAAGAGGCAAGTGCCCGCGCCGTCACTATCTCCGGCGTTGCGATTCGATTCCATACATTGTCAATTCGCGCCGCGTGGACAACTCCCGGAGCGGCGAATTTACCGATAGCAGTGCGCAAAAAAGCCGCCTTCTTGCCGTTGCTTTCAACAAGATCGATACGCCCGCCCTGTCGTTCCTTCAACAGGATGGCAATTACCACGCCGGGAAACCCTCCGCCTGACCCGAGGTCAAGCCAGGTTTTAGCGCCTGGCGCGAGATCGAAGAGTTGCGCGCTATCGATGATATGGCGCTCCCAAAGCTGATCGAGCGTCGAAGGAGCAGATAGATTGATGGCCTTTGACCATTTGCGGAACAGTTCTTCGAAGCCATAAAGGTTATCCACTGTTTCACGTGAAACAGTGGATAACACCTGATTGAGACTTGCTTCGCGCCAATCGCTCACGCGACGTCTCGCGTCGTTGAGCCTTTACGTATCTGAGCAATTATCAAGGCAAGGGCGGCCGGCGTCATACCGTCGATGCGCTGAGCTTCGGCGATCGATCGCGGCCGGCGATCTCTCAGCTTCTGCTTCAATTCATTCGAAAGCCCCGAAGTCGCTGCAAAGTCAATCGAGGGAGGGATCAACAGCGCTTCCTCGCGCTCCATTGCCGCCACATCGGACTTCTGGCGCTCCAGATAGACGGCGTATTGGGCCTCGATTTCGAGGGCCTTACCTATTCGCGGGTTCAGTTGGCCAAGCTCCGGCCAAATCCGCTTGAGGCGATCGAGATCGATATCCGGAAAGGCCAGAAGATCGTACGCCGAGCGGCGGATACCGTCCTGGTTGAGATGAAGATCATGAGCGGCAGCTGCACTTGGCGTAATCGCCAGGCTCTTGCTGAGCACTCGCGCAAAATCGAGATCACTGGTCCGGGCGGCAAAGCGCCCACGTCGCGCCGCACTCAGTATCCCAAGGCGTTCCGCCAAGGGCGTCAGACGCTCATCGGCATTATCAGCACGCAGCGATAAACGAAATTCCGCACGGGATGTGAACATGCGGTAAGGCTCACTCACTCCGCGGGACGTCAGGTCATCGACCATCACACCAATGTATGCTTCCGTACGGTGCAGAATTACGGGATCGCCCGCCCCAGCGAGGCGCGCCGCGTTGAGCCCTGCAAGGAGTCCCTGGGCAGCCGCTTCCTCGTAGCCCGTCGTGCCATTGATTTGGCCCGCGAGAAAGAGCGCACCGATACGCCGGGTCTGCAAACTACGGTCGAGTTCGCGCGGATCTATGAAATCATACTCTATGGCATAGCCGGGCTGCAGCATTGTTGCGCCTTCAAGCCCGGGTATCGTTTCCAGGAGATCAGCCTGCACGTCTTCGGGCAGTGAGGTCGAAATACCGTTGGGATAGACGGTATGGTCGTCCAGACCCTCCGGCTCAAGAAAAATTTGATGTCCATCGCGATCACCAAATTTGACAATCTTATCCTCTACAGAGGGACAGTAGCGCGGGCCAATCCCCTCGATCGATCCCGAATACATGGCCGAGCGATGCAGATTCGCTCGAATGATATCGTGCGTTTTGAGCGTGGTGCGCGTGATCCCACAGTCAATTTGCGGATTGGTAATCGAATCCGTCATCAGCGAAAAGGGTAGGGGCTCCTCGTCCGCCGACTGGATGTCGAGACCTTGCCAATCAATCGTGCGTCCGTCCAGTCGAGGAGGCGTGCCGGTTTTAAGTCGGCCCAGCGCGAAGCCATACCGCATCAGCGTATCGGAGAGCCCCAGGGCCGGAGCCTCACCCATCCGCCCCGCGGGAGTCTTCTTCTCACCAATATGGATCAGCCCACGCAAGAATGTTCCGGTCGTCAAGACGACAGCACCACAGGATAATACCCGGCCGTCTATCAATTGGACACCAACAACCTTGCCGTCGGTGATGACGAGGTCGTTTGCGCCGCCCTCGAGCACGTCCAGGTCCGATTGCACGGCTACTGCCTGTTGCATTGCCAACCGATAGAGTTTGCGGTCCGCTTGCGTTCTCGGCCCCCGAACGGCAGGGCCTTTGCGGCGGTTGAGAAGCCTGAACTGAATACCGGCAGCGTCAGCGACGCGGCCCATCAAGCCGTCGGGCGCATCGATCTCTCGCACGAGGTGACCTTTGCCCAATCCGCCGATAGCAGGATTGCAAGACATCACGCCGATTGTGTCAGCGCAATGGGTTACCAGCGCGGTCTTCGCACCGAAGCGTGCGGAGGCTGCCGCGGCTTCGCAGCCGGCGTGACCACCACCGATGACGATGACATCATAGACGTCTTGCACGATACTTTGCTTTCAGAGATTCGAATCTGCGTCTTGATGGGCAAAACCGCGTTTGGAGTCAAGTATGGCCAAATAAACAATGTTTCACGTGAAACATTCCTCTGCACTGAAACAGGTGTCCGGCGCGGGGTGGCAGACAACCATCCGACAGATTGGCCAGTGTTTCACGTGAATCATTTGCCTATGCAGAACTGTGAGAACACCACGTCTAGAATATCTTCAACGTCGACGTGTCCCGTTATCCGACCCAACGCATAAGACGCCGTCCGCAAATATTCTGCCCGAACTTCCAACGGTGCGTTGGTCTGGTGGATCGCGGCATCAAGCTCGTGGCTCGTCTCCGCGAGGAGTTCAAGGTGGCGTCGTCGCGTCGGCAGGGGGTCCGCGAGGTTGCCAACTGCTTCAACGGCGCGCGTTTCAAGTGTAGTAAGCAGCGCATCGAGGCCCTCGTCACTTCGTGTTGAAATCACCAAATCGCAACCTGCTCGTTGAGACGGTATGGCCAAATCCGACTTGGTTCCAACACGCAAAACCATATCATTGTCAATGTCAGTTGGTAGAACCGCTTCAGGATCGGAAAGGTCAACCAGGGCAAGCACCAAATCGGCAGCCGCCGCGCGTTCGCGTGCCCTGTTGATTCCGATACGCTCAACTTTGCCATCGGTTTCCCTGAGCCCCGCGGTATCGGTTACGAGAACAGCCAAACCGGCGAGATCGAGTTTAATCTCGATCAGGTCCCGTGTCGTTCCTGGCTCATCGGAAACAATCGCCACGTCACTCCCCGCCAAGGCATTAAGAAGACTAGATTTGCCCGCGTTTGGTGCGCCAACAATAACTACGCGGAAACCGTCTCGGACAAGTGCGCCGCGCCTCCCATCGGAAATGTGTTTCTGTATCCGTTGGGTCAGGTTTCTCATACCCGTCCACACTTGGTCCGAGACGGACCCAGGAACATCCGATTCGTCGGCAAAGTCGAGTTCTGCCTCGATGTAAGCCCGCGCCCGGATGAGCTCCTCGCGCCAACCCGCATAGAGAGATGCTTGCGCGCCCGAAGTGATCTGGAGTGCGAGCTTGCGCTGGCTCTCGGTTTCCGCCGCTATCAGATCTGCCAGTCCCTCGGCCGCGGTGAGATCGAACTTCCCGTTGGCATAAGCCCTCCGCGTGAATTCTCCTGCTTCTGCCATGCGACAACCGTCAAAAGAGTAAAGCAATGTTATGACAGCGTCAGCGACGGCCTTGCCACCATGGAGGTGAAATTCGCCGCAATCTTCGCCAGTAAAGCTATATGGCGCGGGAAAATAGAGGATAAGCCCTCTGTCGATGGGATTTCCCACGCGATCGCACAGAGTCTTTAGGGTAGCGACACGCGGCAGAGGCACACGCCCGAAAATCGTTTCGATGACGAATCGAGTTTGTGGACCGGAAAGACGGATGACCGCTACCCCCGCCGGTAGCCTCCCACTCGAAAGTGCGAATATGGTTTCGCTGGCGACCCTCTGTTTCATTTTCATCGATCCGTACTAGAATAGGCGTTGATAGCCCAATCAGGGCTCGTTCGAAAGGCTGCAGCCGCAATGAGTGAGCAACGAAACCTGCTCGGCCAGGAATCTAGCCCCTATCTGCGCCAACACGCACAGAATCCAGTCAACTGGCGACCGTGGGGTCCAAGTGCGCTTGCGGAAGCCCACGGTGCCCAAAAGCCAATTCTACTTTCGGTGGGATATGCAGCTTGTCATTGGTGCCACGTCATGGCCCACGAATGCTTCGAGGACGCAGAGGTCGCGGCGGTAATGAACGAGCTCTTCGTGAACGTCAAGGTCGACCGCGAGGAGAGGCCTGACATCGATCAGATCTATATGGCCGCCCTTGGTGCTATGGGCGAGCAGGGCGGTTGGCCGCTCACCATGTTCCTTACCCCGGAAGCGAAGCCTTTTTGGGGTGGCACTTATTTTCCCAAGCATTCGCGCTATGGCAAGCCGGGCTTCCTCGACATTCTTCGCTTGATCAACAGCGTCTGGCATGAGGATAGGATGCGCGTTGAGCAGAATGTGCGAGCGCTTGTGAGCCACGTCAGCGGAAGGCTCGATGCGAAGACGGAGCCGTCCCAAATCGATTCGGCTCTCTTCAACCAGTTCGCCGTGAACGTCCATGCCATGATCGACCTGGAGACGGGCGGTGTTTCCGGCGCTCCCAAATTTCCGAGTGCGCCCTTCATGGACGCGCTCTGGCTATCCTGGTTGCGCAATGGCGATAGGTCCCATCGCGATGCATTTCTGACTAGCCTGCATATGATGTTGCAGGGCGGGATTTACGACCACTTGGGCGGGGGGCTGTCGCGTTATTCCGTCGATGATCGCTGGCTGGTGCCGCACTTCGAGAAGATGCTCTACGATAATGCGCAGATGATCCGGCATGCGACGCTTGCCTATGCTGCAACGGGCGAAATATTGTTTCGCCAGCGAATCGAAGAGACAATTGCTTGGCTTGAGCGGGAAATGCTTATCGGCAGCCGGTTTGCTTCGAGCCTCGATGCCGATAGCGAAGGCGAGGAGGGGCGGTTCTACGTGTGGTCGAGCGCCGAGATTCCAGGGAATGAAGATTTTCAAGCCTTCCGCGACATCTATGACATTAGCGAGGCCGGCAATTGGGAAGGCAAAAATATTCTCAATAGGCTGCGATCGCCGCGGTTAACCGATTCCGCGGTAGAGGCAAGGTTGGCGACTGAGCGCCAGGACCTTTTCCACCTGCGCGAGCTTCGTGTTCGGCCGAGCCGGGATGACAAGGCACTTACCGACTGGAACGGGCTAGCGATTCGTGCGCTGGCGGAGGCGTCCGCAGTGTTTGAAAGACCTGACTGGTTGCGCCTTGCCAGCGAAAGCTATCGTTCCGTTGCCGAATCGATGATTGATGGCCGCCTTCCTCATTCGGTGCTGGGCGACTCGCGTCAGTTTCCCGGGCTATCGTCCGACTACGCGGCAATGATTAACGCGGCGCTCGCGCTGCATCAATTGACTCAGGACAAAACCTATATCGATAACGCCACGAATTGGCTTGCGATGCTCGACCAATGGTACCGTACGGAAGATGGTGGCTACGCGCTCAGTGCTTCCGATAGCGGCGACGTCATCATTCGCGTGCGCGGCGATCAGGATGAGGCCATACCGAGCGCTACAGGCCAGATAATCGAGGCCGTGTCTCGACTGGCAACCACGACAGGCGACGACACCCTGCGGCAAGGAGCCGAGCGCATCGCCGAAGAAGCGATCGGACGCGTCTTGCAGCAGCGTTTCGGCCAGGCCGGCGTCTTGAACAGCGCCAGCCTGCTTCTCGATCCCATGAAACTCGTAATCGTGACACCGGACGTTGATAATGCGCTCTTCCAAACAGCGCGGCGTTTTCCGGATCCGCGACGGACAGACATCTGGGCCGAGTTCGTACAGGGCAAGAAGATCGAATTCATTACCGGCGCCGGAGAAGTCACCATAGAAAAACCCGCGGCTTATCTCTGCCGCGGGTTCGTGTGTCTTGCTCCTGTGGACACGGCGGAAGCGCTATTAGCGCTCCTTCAGCCTGGCGCCTGAGCCTTAGGTATTCATCGAGTCGAAGAACTCGCCATTGGTCTTGGTCTGCTTGAGCTTATCGATGAGGAACTCGATCGCATCGGTCGTTCCCATCGGCGCCAAAATACGGCGCAGCACGAAGATCTTCTGGAGGTCCTGGCGCGGGACGAGCAGGTCTTCCTTGCGCGTACCGGACTTCAGAATGTCCATGGCCGGGAAGATGCGCTTGTCGGCGACCTTGCGGTCGAGCACGATTTCCGAGTTACCCGTGCCCTTGAATTCTTCAAAGATGACTTCATCCATACGGCTGCCGGTATCGATCAACGCCGTCGCGATGATGGTCAAAGAACCACCTTCCTCGATATTGCGCGCCGCACCGAAGAAGCGCTTCGGGCGCTGCAAGGCATTGGCATCAACACCGCCGGTAAGGACCTTGCCCGATGACGGCACGACCGTATTGTAGGCACGGCCAAGGCGTGTGATGGAATCGAGCAGGATTACGACGTCGCGTCCGTGCTCTACCAGTCGCTTGGCTTTCTCGATCACCATTTCGGCAACCTGAACGTGCCGCGAGGCAGGCTCATCAAATGTCGAGGATACGACCTCGCCCTTTACCGAACGCTGCATATCCGTAACTTCTTCCGGACGCTCGTCGATGAGAAGAACGATGAGGTAGCATTCAGGATGGTTGGCGGTGATTGAATGGGCAATATTCTGGAGGAGAACCGTCTTACCTGTACGCGGCGGCGCAACGATGAGACCGCGCTGGCCTTTGCCGAGTGGGGCGACGAGATCGATGACGCGCGCCGAGAGATCCTTTGTGGTCGGATTTTCCAGCTCCATCTTGAAGCGCTCATTCGGATAGAGCGGCGTCAGATTGTCGAAGTGGATCTTGTGGCGGATTTTCTCGGGGTCTTCGAAATTGATCGTGTTGACCTTGAGCAGGGCGAAATAACGTTCGCCTTCCTTGGGGCCGCGAATGGGACCCTCGACCGTATCGCCAGTCTTGAGCGAAAATCGCCTTATCTGTGATGGCGAGATGTAGATATCGTCGGGACCCGGGAGGTAGTTGGCATTGGCGGACCGCATGAAGCCAAATCCGTCCTGTAGGATTTCGACGACGCCTTCGCCAATAATTTCGACTTCTTGCGAAGCCAGCTTCTTCAATATTGCAAACATCAATTCCTGTTTGCGCATGACGCTGGCATTTTCCACCTCAAGCGACTCCGCGAAGGCGAGAAGGTCGACCGCCGTCTTGTTCTTGAGTTCTTGTAGTTTCATTTCCTGCATGTGTGGCGGAACTCTTAATTCTAATGTTGTGAATGGGGAAGGGAAATGACGATGCCCAAACGCAGTGCCAGAGAAAAATATTGGCTGAAGATGCTGTGGCGGTATTTCCGGAGAGGAGGCCCCTATCTAGCTAATCCCGCTAGCAAGGGCAAGTGATTTCATGAGTGGTTTTGATAGAGATTAGCAGTTTCTGTGATCGATCAAAATGGCTTTATGACGACCATGATCACGATAATGACCATAAGAAGCGTCGGAACTTCGTTCATGAGCCGCCAGAACCGCTGCGACTTCTCATTTTGATCCTTGGCAAAGAGCTTCACTGCCTTGGAAAAGTACCCGTGGACACCCGACAGAGCGAAAACCGCCAGAAACTTGACGTGAAACCAGCCGTCCAAGTAGGCCGCCGTCTTCCAGGCCAGCCATAAGCCAGCGATCCAGGTAATTCCCATGGCCGGATTGATGATTGCCTTGAGAAGCCGCTGTTCCATAACCTTGAAGGTCTCGGACTCGGTCGAGCCCGTTACGGCGGCGCAGTGATAAACAAAGAGGCGGGGTAGATAGAGCATCCCGGCCATCCATGAGATCACGGCAATGACATGGAACGCCTTGACCCACAGATAGGCATCATCCGGATAGAATACAACCAGGGCGACAAGGCAGAGCGCGACGCCAGCTACGATCAGTCTGGAAAGCAGCGGAATGCTACTTGACTTCGTGCCGCTCGAACCAGCGCTACTCATCGCTTACATCCTCTGAAATTGATACCTCAGCCCCGCGAAGAAGCAAGCCGAACCCGGTTGATCATCTGCTCCACATGAGCAACAGGAGCATCCGGCGTGATGCCGTGGCCGAGATTGAAGATCAATGGGCCTTGGCCAAGCGCGTCGAGGATGGCATCAACGCCGTCATCGAGCGGCTTGCCGCCAGCAACAACCCGCAAGGGATCAAGGTTGCCCTGCACCGGCCCGCCGCCCTGCAACGAAGACGCCATCGACAGCGGTACGGACCAGTCGAGGCCCAGTGCCGTAACGCCCGTGCGTTCACGATAATTGGCGTAAAGTGCACCGGCGCCCTTTGGAAAACCGATGATCGGCACATCCGGATGAACCGCGCGAACCTTCGCCACAATCCGCGCCACAGGAGCGACACAGAACTGCTCGAATGAAGCTTCGTCGAGAACTCCTGCCCAGGAATCGAAAATCTGGACTGCGTCCACGCCTGCTCCGATCTGTCGGATCAGGTATTCGGCCGACACGTCGGAAAGTTCGTCGAGCAGTTTTTGAAATGCGTCGGGATGGCGATAGGCGAAAAGACGCGCTGGTGCTTGGTCCGGCGTGCCGTGGCCGGCGATCATATAGGTCGCAACCGTCCATGGCGCCCCGCAGAAGCCGAGCAGCGTTGTCTCGTTGGGCAGTTGCTGCCGCAGGAGCCTCACCGCCTCATAGACCGGCTCCAGCCGATCCGCTGCACCACCTGATTCGAGCCAGAATATCCCGTCGACGTCAATCGGCGTCATCATGGGCCCGCGACCCTCTTCGAAGCGAAGGTCGCGACCGAGCGCGTGCGGTACAACGAGGATATCCGAAAACAGAATTGCCGCGTCAAAGCCAAATCGCCGAATTGGCTGCATCGTCACTTCAACGGCAAGATCGGGGGTATAGCAGAGATCGAGAAAACTTCCCGCATTCTTGCGTACTTCCCGATACTCGGGAAGATACCGCCCTGCTTGTCGCATCATCCAGATGGGTGGAGGAAAGACAGTCTCGCCTCCAAGGACTTTCATCACTTTGCGAACCATCGTCGTCTCCGGCTTGTCCTACAAAAAAGAAATTCAGATCTATTTCGGGTTTTCTGATTCTTAGAGTCTGTTTGTACCGGGAATTAGCGAATTGCCAGAACTTTCCCACAGCCAACAATTGAACGATTAGGCCGGGATAACCAAACAGATTCTGGCCGTGTCTATGTTAGATAAGTAATATATTTATCTATTTCAATGGTTTAGCGCGCGATAGGTTGTGGAAAATTCTGTGAAAGTTGGATGAACAATCATATAAAAGTTTTGGCTTTCCCCGTATCGCGGGAACCAGGCGAAGAAACGCGCACAGGCCTGCCAGTTGTGGATGACTTGCCAAGAATTCACATGGCTGCCATCAGTTGTGAAAGGCTGGGAGTTTTGTCCCCAGCCATCAACAGAGCGTGGAAATTTCTGTGACGAAACCAGTAAACTACTTCCATCTTCACATGATTTCTGATGCGACCGGCGAGACTCTCATTGCCGCCGGGCGGGCTGCTTCTGCGCAATACGCTCATGCGCGCGCGATTGAGCACATCTATCCCCTGATACGCACTGAGAAGCAGATACGAAGAGTACTCGACAGCATCGATGCCGAACCCGGTATCGTTCTTTATACGATCATTGATCAGCGCCTTGCAGCGATGATCAATGACGGTTGTGCTGCACTCGGTGTTCCCTGCGTGTCGGTTCTCGAGCCCGTGCTCGGCATCTTCCAATCTTATCTCGGAACGCCGGCCGGGCGACGGGTTGGTGCACAGCATGTCCTCAACGCCGAATATTTCCGCCGCATCGATGCATTGAATTTCACTATGGAGCACGATGACGGACAATTGCCGCTCGATATCGAGGAGGCGGATGTGGTTTTGATCGGCATTTCGCGCACGTCAAAGACGCCGACCAGCATCTATCTCGCCAATCGCGGTATCAAGACCGTCAATGTGCCGATTGTTCTCGGAGTTCCCATACCAGACGTCCTTGTGCAATCGCAAAGGCCGCTCGTCGTTGGCCTTGTTGCCTCGGCTGAACGCATATCGCAAGTTCGCCAGCACCGTGTACTTGGCGCTTCGCAAAACTTCGATGCCGAACAGTATCTAGATCGGGCTAACATTATTGAGGAGTTGACGTACGCGCGGCAGATCTGTCACCGACACAACTGGCCGATGATCGATGTTTCGCGGCGCTCTATCGAAGAAACCGCGGCCGCGGTCCTTGCCCTTCGGGCAGAGGGGCGATAACGCAACAGCAAAGTCATTCAAGAGGAAGCCATGGATATCATCCTTGCCTCAAAGAGCCCGTTTCGTGCCGCGCTCTTGAAAAACGCCGGCGTCAATTTCACGGTCGAGTCCGCCAACATTGATGAGCGTGCCGCAGAGGCTCCACTTTATGAGACCGGGGCAACGCCGGAGGATGTCGCGCTTGTCCTGGCAGAAGCTAAAGCGCTCGACGTAAGCGAGCGCAATCCCGGAGCACTGGTGATTGGTTCGGATCAGACGCTTTCGCTCGGCGAGGAGGTTTTGCACAAACCTTCCGATATGGAAGCAGTGCGGCGGCAACTGCTCGAACTCTCGGGCAAGACGCATCATTTGAACAGCGCCGTTGTACTTGCCAGGAATGGCGAGACCCTGTGGCGGCACGTGTCGGTGGCGCGTATGACATTGCGCGATCTCGATCCGGGCTTTGTCGGGCGTCATCTGTCTCGTGTCGGCGAAACTGCTCTGCAGAGCGTAGGCGCCTATCAGTTTGAAGGCGAGGGCGTGCAGTTGTTCGAAAAGGTTGACGGCGACTATTTCACGATTGTCGGCCTGCCATTGTTGCCACTTCTCGCCGAATTGCGCCGGGAAAGTGCGATTGATGGCTGACACATTGAACGCGTTCGTAACTGGGTATCCCATAGGCCATTCGCGCTCGCCGCTGATCCATGGCCATTGGCTGAAATCCTACGGCCTCAATGGCTCTTATCGGGCCATAGGGGTAGCGCCCGAGAATTTTTCTGATTTTGTCAAAGGAATACGGCAGTCCGGCTTTGTCGGCGGCAATGTAACAATCCCGCACAAGGAAGCGGCCTTCGGCCTGGTCTGCAAACGCGATGCAGCCGCTGAGGAAATCGGCGCGGTCAATACGCTTTGGTTTGAGGAGGGTGAACTCTGGGGCGGGAATACCGACGCCTATGGTTTTGCCGCAAATCTCGACGCTTTGAGCGCGGGTTGGGACAAAGGTAGGAACGCACTGGTCCTCGGTGCTGGCGGAGCCAGCCGCGCTATCGTCTATGCGTTGAAGCAGCGTGGTTTCACCGAAGTGCGAATCGTCAATCGCACGTTGGACCGGGCTCAGGAACTTGCCCATCGTTTCGGTCCCGGGATTAGCGCCCATCCGTGGCGGGCCATTCCGGAACTCATTCCGGATGCCAACCTTGTGGTGAACACGACTTCGCTCGGCATGGAAGGGAAAAGTGAACAGCAGATGGATCTTTCCAATGCTGATGGCGACGCGCTTGTCACCGACATTGTTTATGTTCCGCTCGAAACGCCGCTGTTGCGGGCCGCAAGGGCCCGCGGGCTGAAAGTCGTCGATGGTCTTGGCATGCTGCTGCATCAGGCTGCACCGGGTTTCGAACGCTGGTTCGGAAAACGACCCGCCGTGACCTCCGAGTTGCGGGAGCTCGTCCTTGCAGACATGGCGAAGCCGGTGGCTGGCGGGCAGGCACGATGATCGTTCTTGGCCTCACCGGATCAATTGGCATGGGCAAGTCGACAGCTGCCCAGATGTTTGTCGACGCTGGCATCCCGGTCCATTCAGCGGATGATGCTGTTCACAGGCTCTATTCCGGCGCGGCCGTGCCGTTGATCGAAGCTTCCTTTCCGGGAACGACGTCAGATGGTGTGGTCGATCGCACGAAGTTGTCGTCCACCGTCGTTGGCAACCGTGAAGCGCTTCGGAAACTCGAGTCGATCATCCACCCCCTGGTTCGCGCCGAGGAGACCAAGTTTCGCAACGAGGCACTGGCGCGTGGCGAGAAACTGATCGTTCTCGACATCCCTTTGCTTTTCGAAACGGACGGTGATCAACGCGTGGACAAGGTGCTCGTGGTTACTGCCCCGGAAGACGTGCAACGGCAACGTGTTCTCGATCGCCCCGGCATGACGCCAGATAAGCTCGAGGCAATTCTGGCGCGGCAGACGCCGGATGCCGAAAAGCGCAAAAGGGCGGATTTTACGATCGACACGCGGCACGACTTCGATGTCACCCGGGCTGCGGTGAAGAAGGTCATCGAGGCGTTGCTTGTTGAAGCCCGATAGGCACGCTCCACGCTTGAAGCGGGGATACTGACAATCCCCGCTTGCTCCACGCGGCCGTTTCATGGAACGTGAAGAAAAAGGTGAGTCGATGCGCGAGATCATTTTCGATACGGAGACGACCGGGCTCGACCGGTTGGAAGATCGTGTCATCGAGATCGGCGGCGTTGAACTCATCAACCGGTTCCCTACGGGCCGGACGTTTCACGTCTTTATCAATCCTGAAGGCAAGGCCGTGCATGCGGATGCGCTGGCTATCCACGGCATCAGCAATGATCAACTGGCCGATAAGCTGCTCTTTGCCGGAATTCTCCATGATTTTCTGGATTTTATCGACGGGGCGAAGCTGATCGCGCACAATGCGATGTTCGATATCGGCTTTATCAATGCTGAGCTCAACCGGGTTGGGCATCCGCCGATCCACAGCGATCGCGTCGTCGATACATTGGCGCTGGCCCGGCGCAAGCATCCCATGGGGCCGAATTCGCTCGATGCGCTGTGCCGGCGCTATGGCATTGATAACAGCCACCGTACGATGCACGGTGCATTGCTCGATTCGCAGCTGCTCGCGGAAGTCTATATCGAATTGATCGGCGGCAGGCAGGCGGCGCTCGGGTTGACCATCGCCGAGCAGACCGATGGCCACCAGGCCGGCGATCAAACCCGCGTTATCATGATCGCGCCACGGCCGGTGCCCTTGCAGCCGCGTTTAACCGAGGCGGAACGGTCCGCCCATGCCAGGCTTGTCGAAAATATCGGCGAAAAAGCCATATGGAACGAACGCATCGTCGTCCTTCAATAAAAAACCCGGGTCTTGCCCGGGTTTCTCGTCACGGATTGTGTTCTTGATCAGCTGACCTTCGCCTTGGCCTGTTCTTCTGCCATGCGCTGCTGGAACATCTGGGCAAAATCGATGGGATCGATCATGAGCGGCGGGAAGCCACCATTGCGTGTTGCTTCGGCGATGATCTGACGCGCGAACGGGAACAAAAGACGCGGGCACTCGATGAAGAGCAGCGGCAGCAAATGTTCCTGCGGGAAACCAACGAGGCGGAAAACACCGCCATAGACGAGTTCGG
>NZ_JBBNAM010000015.1:0-1983 GCF_037994425.1 Phyllobacterium sp. | reverse complement strand
GACATCGAATGGCGCGACGTGACTGAATCGACCCCCGCTGCATTGACGGCGCTGATGATCCCGTTCACCTACTCGATCGCCAACGGTCTCGCCTTCGGCTTCATCAGCTACGTCGTGCTGAAGACGCTGACCGGCCGCATAAGCGCGATCCATCCCGCGACGTGGCTCGTAGCTATCCTCTTTGTCGTGCGGTTCGCCCTGTTCCCGGTCTAACAGTGCAACCGGTCCGGGCAATTCACGTTTGGACCGGTCGTTTCAAACCCGAAAAGAAAGACCAGACATGCCCTCTGAAACTTCAACCACAAAGGTACTGGACGCATTGCTCGATGCAATGGAAGAAAAAATCATTCCGATGACAGAAAAGGGCGTTGCTGCCGGAAACAAGATTTTTGGCGCAGCGCTCTTGCGCAAATCGGATCTGTCAGTCGTGCTGGCAGAAACCAACAATGAGACAGAAAATCCGCTCTGGCACGGGGAAGTCCACACGCTGAAGCGGTTCTACGAAGTTGACAGCGACAAGCGACCGGATCCGCGTGAGCTCATCTTCCTGTCGACGCATGAGCCATGCTCCATGTGCCTTTCGGCGATAACCTGGGCCGGTTTCGACAATTTCTACTATTTCTTCAGCCATGAAGATTCGCGCGATGCATTCGCCATCCCGCATGACCTCAAGATACTCAAGGAAGTATTTACGTTGGAGCCGGGTGGCTACAATGCGCACAATGCCTTCTGGAAGAGCTATTCGATCCACACGCTGATCGCGAGCCAGCCAGAACCGGATCGATCGAGATTGCAGGAACGCGCCGCCGCCATCGCGCGCAAATATGATGCATTGTCGGCGCGCTACCAGGCGGGCAAGGCCGGCAACGCGATCCCTTTGAACTAAGTTTAACCGGTCACGGAAAGATAAAGGCCGCCTGCATGGAATGCGGGCGGCTTTTTTTGATAGCTGTCCGGGTCGTTTAAACTAGCCGATCAGAAATGGCTCGGCGTAGAAGTGTTCCTCAAGGTTGATCCCGTCGCCGCCACGATCGATCACCACAAGCGTGCTTTCGGCGTGGAGCGGCGTCAAGATGCCATGCCAGACGTTGCGATGGATATTCACACCCTGTCCGGGCGCGGTCAGAAAGGCCAATGGATCGCCCGGCCCATTTTCTTGTTGGTGAGCGGCGACTACGAGGAACGGATTTGAAGAGAGCGGCACGAAGGCCTGGCTGCCCAAGGGGTGGCGTTCAACCATGTCGAGCCTGAGCGGCAGCTCATAGGGCTTGCCGTGCAACAGGCTGATCAGTGTGCGGGCGTTGACACCGGTCGTCTCGACCTTTGCAAGGTCATGATAGCGCGTGCACATGCCATGGTTGATCGCAAAGCTGTGCGCACCTTCCACCGCGATGACATCCCCGAAAGGTGCGAATGCCTGGCGCGTCAATGGTTTTATCCGGATTTCACGCATTTGCGTTCCTTAGTCTGGCAACATATCGCGAAGCCGCAAGAGAGCGATTTTCTCGACCTCGTGGCAGGCGGAGGTGAACTCCGTCTGGCGATCGTTTTCAAGACGCGCCGTGAACGCCTTGAGGATTGCTTGCTTGTCGAGCCCTCTGACCGCGATAATGAAAGGAAAGCCGAAACGCTTGATGTAGTTGGTGTTGAGCGCTGTAAACTCTGACCGCTCATCATCGGTCAGTGCATCAAGGCCGGCAGAAGCCTGCTCCTGTGTCGAACTTTCCGTCAGGCGTTTTGCTTGTGCGAGTTTGCCGGCAAGATCCGGATGGGCATTGAGGACTCCAAGCCGTTCTTCTTCGCTCGCCATGCGAAACGCGGCAGAAAGCGCGGCGTGGAGCCCGGTTGCGCTGTCATGTGCCGGCGAGAGCTCCGAGGCAAAGACGCGGCGGGCAATCCAGGGTGAATGTTCAAACACGCCGCCAAAGCGGTCGACGAACGCAGCTTCATCGAGCAAGGACGGGCGAGCCTCCTGGTGCTGGT
>NZ_JBBNAM010000014.1:0-10571 GCF_037994425.1 Phyllobacterium sp. | reverse complement strand
CGGCAGGACAAGCTGGAAAGCGGCAAGGTCGTGCGTGTGGACAGCACCGTCACCGCAGCACTCATCCACGAGCCGAGCGACAGCAGCTTGCTGTGGGACGCTGTGCGGGTGATGGTGCGGCTGTTGCAGCACGCGGATGCCTTGGGCAGCGCCGGCCCATGGCACGATCACTGCCGCGCGGCGAAGAAGCGGGCCCGGGCGATCGAATATGTTCGCGGCCGCCCCAAACGGGTTCAGCACTACCGCGACCTGCTCAGGATCACGCGCACCACCTTGGGCTATCTGCAGCAGGCGGCCGAGCAGCTGACCCTGGCGGCGGGCCCGGCCGTTGAACTTTGGCAGGCCCAAGTCCGCCGCTACCGGTTGCTGATCGCGCGGATCATCGCCCAGACCGAACGGCGGGTCCTGGCCGGGAAGCCGATCCCGGCCGGCGAGAAGCTGGTGAGCCTGTTCGAGCCGCATGCCGACATCATCGTCAAGGGCCGCCGCGACGTCGACTACGGCCACAAACTCAATCTGACGACCGGCCGCAGCGGACTGATCCTCGACCTCGTCATCGAAGCCGGCAACCCGGCCGACAGCGAGCGCTTGCTGCCCATGCTGGAGCGCCACATCGCATTTTATGGCGAGGCGCCGCGTCAGGCGGCGGCCGACGGCGGCTATGCCAGCCGCGCCAATCTGAGCGGAGCCAAAACCTGGGGCGTCCGCGACATGGCCTTCCACAAGAAGTGTGGCCTCAAGATCGAAGACATGGTTAAGAGCCGCGGGGTCTATCGCAAGCTGCGCAACTTTCGCGCCGGCATCGAGGCCGGCATCTCTTGCCTGAAACGCGCTTATGGCTTGGGGCGCTGCACCTGGCGCGGGCTGGACCACTTCAAGACCTATGTCTGGTCCTCGGTGCTCGCACATAACCTCGCACTCTTCGCTCGCCTCCAGCCGACCTGACACCTCCACGCTCCTGAGAGCGGCACCGTGTGCGCCGGGCAACTGACCCATGCCCGCAGATCCGCAAGCCAGTCCTCCCGGCCCCTATCTGCCACTTCGCGCCGCTACGCACCGCACAGCAGCATGGGGTGCGCAACCAAACATCCTTGAAACCTCAGAAAAACCGGCCTTTATGGACGGGCACTAGCGTGCCTGAACCAGCGCGGAAATGATGCCCGTTGCGACGCTGACCATAACGTAGTCGTTGTCCGCCTTGACCCACTGATAGCCACGCGGCGGGGTGCGCAGATGGTAGCGATGGTAGTCACGCACGACATGGCGGCGATAGCTCGGCGGGAGCCGTTTGCCACGCGACCAGTGGGTCTCTTTCACCGTCACTGTCTTCTTGACGATGACCTCTTTTTGCGGGTGGCCATAGCCATAGCCCTGGTGAGTTCGTTGCTGAGCGAATGCCGCGGGCTTCGTGATCAAAGAAAGTGCAATTGCTGCCAGAGCAATCTTTTTCATGGTGTTACCTCGTCAGTTGTGTGTGGCTGGACTAACCACAAGTGTCTTGGGAGACGCCTACTGGTTTAGGCCTGACGAGGTGAATGAAATCTGAACGCTCGACTAAACATTTTGTAATGTTTAAAACGGGTTAGCTCTTATCGGAGTAACATCAGCCATATCGGCTGATGTTGAGTGGGGAGGCGTCCACATCAGGTGACTTGCCGGAGACAATATCGGCAATGACTTGTCCGGAGCCGCAGGACATGGTCCAGCCAAGTGTGCCATGTCCGGTGTTGAGATAGAGATTCGCATATTTGCTGTCGCCGATGATTGGCGGGCCATCCGGGGTCATGGGGCGAAGGCCGGTCCAGAACGTCGCTTTGGAAAGATCGCCCCCGCCCGGGAAAAGGTCACCGACCGAGTGATGCAGCGTTGCCCGCCGCGCGTCGCGAAGGCTCAAATCGTAACCCGAGATTTCTGCCGTGCCCCCAGCGCGTATGCGATCGCCTAACCGCGTGATCGCAACTTTATAGGTTTCATCCATGATCGTCGAAACCGGCGCCGCTTCCGGATCGGCAATGGGAGCCGTGATTGAATAGCCCTTTACCGGGTAGACGGGGATATGAACGCCGATCCGCCGCAAGAGGAACGGCGAATAGCTGCCGAACGCCACGACATAGGCGTCTGCGCTAAGTTCCTCTGTCTCCGTCGAAACGCTGGCAACGCGGTTGCCGGATGTGTTTATCGACGTGATCGTCGTGTTGAAGCGAAAAGCGACGCCTTTCTCGGCGCAGAGCTTTGCCAGCTTGTCGGTGAACATCTGGCAGTCGCCGGTTTCATCGCCCGGAAGTCGCAGGCCGCCGACAAATTTGCCCTTTACGTTGGCAAGCGCAGGCTCGGCAGCAATGCAGCCCGCTGGATCGAGGAGGTCATACGGCACGCCGAACTGCTTAAGCACTTCAATGTCGCCGGCCGTTCCATCGTACTGTTTTTGCGTGCGAAAAAGCTGGAGCGTGCCCTGCGTGCGCTCGTCATAGCTGATGGCCACTTCAGCGCGCAGCGCCTTCAGGCAGTCGCGGCTGTACTCCGCGATCGGCACCATGCGCGCCTTATTGCGCGCATAGCGCGCGGACGTGCAATTGCGCAACATCCGGATGAGCCAGAGCGCCATATAGGGATCGACCTTGGGTCGTACGACCAGAGGCCCGAAATGCATAAGCATCCATTTGATCGCCTTTATTGGAACGCCGGGCCCTGCCCAGGGAGAGGAATAGCCGGGTGAAATCTCACCGGCATTGGCAAAGCTCGTCTCGAGCGCCGGCCCGGGCTGACGATCGACAACAACGACCTCGTGTCCTGCCTGCGCCAGATACCACGCCGATGTGACACCGACGACGCCACTGCCGAGGACAAGAACTTTCATCGCCGCCACACTCCTTCAACAATGCGGATTCGTTTCTTCCCGCACTCTCATATGGCGTGGTGCTTCTTTCCAGACATTTCTTTCCAATGCGATGAAATGTCTTGGTTTTCCGCGAGGACGGGAAACGCGGGCAAAATAAAAGGCCGGGAAAACCCGACCTTCTCAAATTCATCTTGCAATCAGTGCCAGTACATCCGTGGTCAAGGACCGCGTAGACGAATTAACTTTAGGCAGCCTGCAGCTGATCAGCCGTCATCTTGCCGGACTTGTTGTCGCGAACCAGCTGGAAGCTGATCTTCTGACCGTCGTTGAGGCTGCGCATACCGGCGCGCTCAACTGCGGAGATGTGAACAAACACGTCTGCCGAACCATCATCCGGCTGAATGAAGCCGAAGCCCTTGGTGGAATTGAACCACTTTACTGTTCCAGTGCTCATGATGAACCCTTTCAATGGAAATATTTCTACCCTCGGCACGACGCGCCGAGCAGTGTTTTAGCTCGATTTTTGAAGAAGGATTTTTTCAGAGCGCCTCATGGCACAATAAAACTAGTGACAAACTACCAAATACCGATTGGTGGTATATAAACACCGGGCTCTATTTCGTCAATGGCACAAACCAATAAATTATCCTCGCGCAAATAAAACGAATCACCAAGCGACCTTGTGCAAAATATTTATTTGAAAATATTTATGCTGTGATCTGTCCGGATAACCCACATGGGGGATTGGGCAATCAGCCTATCTTGCCTTTGCCTTGCGCGCGGCTTTTGATCTTGCCGCCGGAGGGCGCGCAGCAGTCTCGGTTTGTTCCGCGGCTTCTTTCGCCAGGCGCAATGCCTTGAGACGCGCCGTCTTGCTTTCCCATTTTGCGGTTTCGTCATTGATGATGGCGGTCGCAGCAAGGGTTGTCGCCAGATTCTTCTGCTCGGACGGACTTAATACGGGTTTTGGCTTCACGCCTACCGCGGGTAATTGTTTAGGACTATGTTTCATCGTGCCTCGCTTTACTCACGGCGCAAGCTTCGCACGCGCAGTCGCCTAAGTCTATCGTGTGGACGATTGGCGGGCTGGCTTCCATCCCCGTGCAAAGCCATAGGACAGGGCGAGCGAAGCGTATTCGATCTCGCGCAACAGGAATTCCCGTTCGGCAAGAAGGGCCGCAATCGTCGCCCGGGCATCGCCCTGATGGTAAGCCAGCGCCTCATCAATCTCATCTTCCGGTTGCCGGGATATCGCGTTCATCAGAATCTCCTTTTCATAAAGTTTGCCACAACCGCACTTATATGAAAAGGAATTGGTTCCTGTTTTGTTCACATTCAGGAACGGATGGCCACGAAAACCGTTTAAAGATTCGAGCGACCCACGGCGTGGCTATCATAGGGGCGGTGCTGGTGGTACAATGAAGTAATCGCCACAAAATCGAGGTTTGTCCGCCGGGTTCACCGGCGTGCTAAGTTTTGCGGCATAGGGAGGATCCCCGCAATGATGTTTATCCACACCATGAGCTTTCTGCAGAAGCTGAAGGTTCCAGTTTCAAGATCACAGGAACCACTTGTCAAAACCACGGTCACACCGGCCAAGGCGCCATTGAAGCGGGCAGAGCCGGACAGCGACGGTCAATTGCGCCGCCTGCGCCAACTTGTGGAGCACAACCGCCTGATCTGACCGTCATTGAGGCGGTCGCAACGAAGTCACTGTCACGACGCGCTGCCCACGGGGCGCGACAAGGCCTTCGCACCTGAAAGCTGCGACAAACAAATCCAATAAGGATCCCGGATTTTAGCTGGCCAAAGAGTCGGCAGGATTTAGGTGGTTAACGTCGCCCAGGTCAGTCGGTCGGCTGGTTAGCTTACGGAGTTGGCGAAGACGGCGTGGTCGGCCGCGTGCCCCATGGCGAGCCGGGTCTCAGGGGCGTGCAAAAGCGCTGCCGATCGTCCAGATGGCGACCAGGAAAATCAGGGTCGCTGCAACCAACAGGAGAAGGCCGACAAGTGAAACCGGCTTATGCTCATGATCTAACATTGAGAACCATTTCATTGGGTTGTAATGTTTTAAAATACAACCAAAGATTGAAACAACAACAAGATCATAACTTTAGCTAGTAGGCCCAGTGATTAATGTTGTTGCAGGTGATTGCCGGGGCGGAGGGATTGACGAGAACGAGAATTAGCATGCGGCCCCGATTTCCCATATTGATCACATCTAATCCCTTTGGATTATCACGATGAGAACGTTCACGGAACAATAGACGACGAAGGGAACCCGGAATCGGGTCGTGCGGCGTTTGCGGCTTATTTGGTCCCCGCACTTGGATATTTGCTAAAGCATGTTACATTATGTCCAACGTTAATTGAAAAAAGCGTCCTGCTGCGTCCTTAAGGTTCGCGCGGCGCCCAAAGGAAGATATCTTGAAAGACCCCGAAACGGGCGCGGGCAACGCGTCGCATGGAGGGGCGTCTGGCGGTGGCGAGGTGCTGAATGGTAGCACCGGTTCCGCCAAGAATGGGCTCGGGCCTCATGGAGATTCTGCGCTCGACGCGCGGGGCAACCAGTCTGATTCCCAGGAAGGACGCTTCGACAAGAATCCCAGAAAGCGTGCGCGTCGTCGCAGGCGCGGCAAGTCGAAACAAGCCGTTGTTTCGAGCACGCCCGTGCTTGCGTCGTCGCCCGTTCCTGCGCCCGATATCGACGCGGGTAACACGCCCGTAAAGCATGGAAAGAAGCGCCGGCCCAATCGCTTCCGCCGCCGCAGCCGAACAGGCGTGAAGCCGGAAGCAGGCACAACGCCGGCCACTGCCAGCGTTTCCATCAAGGCTCCGGTACTGCCTCAGCCGCAAGGATCGCGGCAAGACTTCCGCTACTCTGGGCCCCTTTACGCAGCGCTCGACCTTGGCACCAACAATTGCCGGTTGCTCGTTGCCTCGCCAACGCGCCCCGGCCAATTCCGTGTCATCGATGCGTTTTCCCGTATCGTCCGGCTCGGCGAAGGTCTTGGCGCTACGGGGCGACTTGGCGACGGGGCGATGAACCGTGCCATCGAGGCGTTGAAGATCTGCCGCGATAAGCTGCAAAGTCATGATGTACGCAAGGCACGGCTGATTGCGACGGAAGCATGCCGTCAGGCCGAAAACGGTCCTGAGTTTCTGAATCGCGTCAAGGATGAGACTGGGCTGCAACTCGAAATCATCAATCGGCAGACTGAAGCTCGCCTTGCCGTATCTGGATGCGGCACCCTGGTTGAGCGTGAGACCGATGCCGTGGTCCTGTTCGATATTGGCGGGGGCTCCTCCGAAATCGCGCTGATCGACCTCAGCGAGCGCCGTTCGCCGCGTCTCGCCGAGCACATCATCGCCTGGACCTCACTGCCGGTCGGGGTAGTGACGCTCGCCGAACGCTTTGGCGGGCGCGACGTGACGACGGACAACTTCGCCGTCATGGTCAACCACGTTGCCGATCTCCTCAATGATTTTTCCGAGCGGCATAAGCTCGGCGATCTCGTCAAGAGCCAGAACTTTCACCTTCTCGGCACGTCCGGCACGGTAACGACGCTTGCCGGCATACATCTCGGGCTCGAGCGCTATGACAGGCGCCGCATTGACGGCATCTGGATGCAAAACAACGACGTGACCGAAATGACGAGCAAGCTCCTTTCCTGGAGCTTTGACGAACGTGTCGCCAATCCCTGTATCGGGGCTGATCGCGCCGATCTCGTTCTCGCCGGCTGCGCCATTCTCGATGCCATCCGCAATGTCTGGCCGAGCCAGAAATTGCGTGTTGCCGATCGCGGACTGCGCGAGGGTATCCTGACTGAACTCATGTCGCGCGATGGTGCGTGGCGCAACCGCTGGCACCGGAGTGTACATGGCTAAGACGACAACCGGCGGCCGTGGGGGCACGGGAACGCGTGGTCTCCACACCAAGGTCAAGAAGAAGGCGGGCACGATCAAGGAATCGTCGCGCCGCTGGCTGGAGCGGCATATCAACGATCCTTACGTGCAGCGTTCGAAACAGGATGGCTATCGCTCGCGCGCGGCCTACAAGCTTATCGAGATCAATGATCGCTATAAAATTCTGAGGAAGGGCCAGCGTATCATTGATCTTGGCGCTGCCCCTGGCGGGTGGAGCCAGATTGCTGCCTCGATCGTCGGTTCGCCGGACGAACAGCCGACGGTGGTCGGTATCGACTATCTCCACGTCGATCCCTTGCCGGGCGTAACGCTCCTTGAGATGGACTTCCTCGACGACGCCGCGCCGGACAAATTGATGGAAGCGCTCGGCGGTCAGCCCGATATTGTCTTATCCGACATGGCGGCGCCGACAACCGGGCATCGCCGGACCGATCATATCCGCACAACACATCTTTGCGAGGTTGCGGCGGACTTTGCCGTATCGGTTCTGCGCCCCGGCGGACACTTTCTGACAAAGACGTTCCAGGGCGGCACCGAGAACGAATTGCTGGCCCTGCTGAAGAAGAATTTCAAGTCGGTGCATCACGTCAAGCCACCAGCTTCTCGGGCGGAATCGGTCGAACTCTATCTGCTGGCGCGTGATTTCAAGGGCTGATCCGACAGTCAATTCTTGGGAAATTGGGGTGAATCTCCATATTCCCTCTTGGAGCGGGGAACGAGCTTTGGTCCGTCCCGCTTTCCTTATTTTTGATATTGAACCCGGAGTGTGAGTGTCCAGCTCGTCCGGGTTCTTTTCATTATAGGGGTGATCCTCGACGGTCTTAACCGCGTGAATCACCTCCAAGTTTGAAGGCAAGGCGGTTCCCTCAGTCGGGGAGCCACTCTTCCCGATACGCCGGCTGGCTCGACGCACCTGCTTTAACCCTTCAACGAGACCACTATTCGTTTTGCAGCAATCGGGCACAAGAAACGCAAGGTTGTGGTGCTTGCCTATTCCGCTGCGGCCGGCGCTTTCAACAATGGCCGGTGACCGGAAACTTCCGCGCCTGCATCGGGCCGCAGTCCCCTGAATGACATGCAGGCAAGGCTTGAAACCGCCGCCACGATAAAAAACGCGATGTGAAAGTCGGATAGCTGGAGCGGTCCGCCGTGCATCTTTGTCGAGACTTCGAGGATGCCGCCGGCGACCGCGACGCCAAGAGCAATCGAGATCTGCTGTGCCACCGAACTGATCGGCGTTGCAAGGCTCGTCTGCTCGTTCGGAATGTCCGCATAGGCGAGCGCATTGGTGCCGGTGAAGAACAGCGAGCGGAAGAAGCCGCCAGCGAGAAGCAGAAGGATCATCAGTAGATACGGTGTCTCCGGCGTGAAGAAGCCGTTGATGGCGATGAAGCCCGCCGCGACTACCGACCCGTACATCAGCGAATTACGAAAGCCGGTCTTCCTGTAGAACCACTTCGTTACAAGCTTCATGCTCATCGCGCCAGCGGCGGAGACAAAGGTAATCATCCCTGATTGGAACGGCGTCATGCCAAAGCCGATCTGGAACATAAGCGGCAACAGGAACGGAACTGCGCCGACCCCGATGCGAAAGAGGCTGCCGCCGACTATCGATGCCCGGAAGACCTGGTTCTTGAAAAGGTCGAGAGACAATAGCGGCTCGGGTGTCTTGCGCGCATGAAGCAGGTAAAGGACTGCCGATAGAATGCCGATCGCAAGCGTCGAGAATCCGACCCATGAGGGAAGGGCCGGCAAGCTTACCACTGAGAGGCCAAAGACAATTCCGGAGGCCGCTATCCCACTAAGAAAGAACCCAGGCACATCAAGCGGGCGTTGGATCAACGTTTCGATTGCCGGTAAATAGCGGGTGGCGAACCAGATGCCGATAATGCCGATCGGGACATTGATCAGGAATATCCAGTGCCAGGTAAAATAAGTCGTAAGGAACCCACCTACCGGTGGGCCGAGCAACGGTCCGATGAGCGCGGGCATGGTAAGCCAGGCCATTGCGCCGACGAGTTCACTGCGCGGCGTCGAGCGCACGAGGACAAGCCGGCCAACCGGCGTCATCATCGCGCCGCCGACCCCCTGAAAAAAACGCGATACCACGAAGGCCAGCAACGAGCCTGAGACCGCGCACGCTATCGATCCCAGCACGAACACAACGATTGCCGCCCGGAAGACATTCTTGGCTCCGAACCGATCCGCCATCCAGCCGCTTACGGGAATGAAGACGGCAAGCGAAACGAGATAGGCCGTCAGCGCGAGCTTCAGCGCAATCGGACTCGTTCCGATATCTGCGGCAATTGCCGGAAGCGATGTCGAGATAACGGTGGAATCCATTTGCTCCATGAACAGAGCGACGGCAAGGACGAGGGGAACTATGCGGTTCACGATGTTTCCAGTTCTCACAACCGAGAAAACAGGAGGCAGGTCCGGGACGGGACTCAGTTGCTCTTGATGAAAGCTCCGATAGCACCCGCTGTTCCACCGCTCAAGCCGCGATCAAAGAGATGTGATCTTGCAGGCGCGTCTTGTGATCGATTCGCAATGAGGGCAGGGACGACGTCTCGGCCGGCCGGTGTAAGCTGCATTCCGGAACGATCACTGTCTGGAGGAGAGGTGTCATGCAAAGTTTCGAGATTTCCCGCCGCGACCTGCTCGTGGCCTCCACAGCAGCCATCGGAGGATTGACGATGCCGCAATTGATGACGGATTCCGCCATGGCCGCAGTGCCGCAATCCGAGGCCACGCCGCCCGGCTTCAAGCGCTTCAAGCTTGGCGAATACGAGATCACGACTCTGCTTGATGGGCTCCGTCCTGGAGACGGCCCGCATCCGACGTTCGGCGCCAACCAGACCCAGGAAAAAGTCGCCGAATTGATGCGCGCGAATTTCCTGCCCGAAACGAAGTTCGTCAACGGTTTCGCACCCGTTCTTGTCAACACGGGTACCGATCTCGTTTTGTTTGACACTGGCTTCGGGGCAGCAGGCAGGGAAAACGGCCTCGGCAAGCTCGAAGCGAATATGAAGGCCGCCGGTTATACGCCCGACCAGGTGAGCATTGTCGTTATCACGCACATGCATGGCGACCACATCAACGGTCTCATCAACGGTGAGACGCCCGCGTTTGCCAATGCAAGCATCGTCGCCGGCCAGTTGGAGTATGATTTCTGGACAGATCCGGCTCGCATGGGAACACCTGCAGAAAACGGCGCGAAGGCGGTGGCCACGAAGGTCAAGCCGCTGGCCGAAAAGATCAAGTTCATCAAGGCAGGCGATCCTGTCGTGTCTGGCGTTACCAGCGAAGCGGCCTATGGCCACACGCCGGGGCATATGATCTTCCACATCGAGTCGGGTGGAAAACACCTTGTCATCACCGCTGATACCGCCAATCACTATGTCGCGTCCTTGCAACGTCCAGATTGGGAGGTCGCCTTCGACGCCGACAAGGCCATGGGCGCCGCGACCCGTAAAAAGGTCTTCGATATGATCGCGACCGACCGGTTACCCTTTATCGGTTATCATATGCCGTTCCCCTCGGTCGGCTTTGTTGAAAAGCAGGAAGGCGGTTACCGGTTCGTTCCAGTTACCTATCAGTTCGACGTCTGATCCTTTGTCCACTCAGCGATCGCGGCGCATTGCGCCGGGATCGCGCCTGCCGCAGGCAGTCATTTTTTCAAGATCATGCGCTTTGATCGTCGCGACAAACCAGCTGTAGATTGAATTACGATTTATTGATCGCGCTGAAATTGCGTTTGAGCCTTTTCAAACGGACATATCCATGTTACCAGCCCGTGCCAATT
>NZ_JBBNAM010000013.1:0-1173 GCF_037994425.1 Phyllobacterium sp. | reverse complement strand
CGGAGTGCTGGACCGATGCTAATCTCTCAAGCAATTCTTAGGTCATCGGCACGGGCGCAGTTTGATACAGCACGCCAGTTTTCAATTTCTCGCGGGAGGGGATGCAGCATGGCAAGATAGTTTCCCTCCAATGTTGTATGAGCCAAGGAGGCACGTCATGACGACGATCGACTACCGCGACTACGAGAAAATGAGTCCGTTCGAGATCAAGGACGGCTTGATCAAGCTCGCCAAACGCAGTTCTCAGAAGGCGGCTCAGTTGCTGCTCAATGCTGGCCGCGGCAATCCGAACTGGATCGCAACCAAGCCACGCGAAGGCTTCTTCCTGTTCGGACAGTTCGCATTGTCCGAAAGCCGGCGCACGATGGACAATCCCACGGCCGGTGTCGCAGGCATGCCGCAGCAGAAGGACATTGCCGAGCGTTTGAAGGCCTGGCTCGACAAACACGCCGACATGGAGGGCGCGGACTTCCTTACGAATATGGTCGAGCATGCCGTCAAGGCTTTCGGTTTTGATGCCGACGCCTTTGTTTTCGAGCTAACGGATTCGATCATTGGCGACAACTATCCCGTTCCCGACCGGATGCTGGTTCACGCCGAACAGGTGGCGCACCGCTATCTGATGTGGGCCATGGGCGGTGATAAGCTGCCGCCGGGCAAGTTCGACCTTTATGCAGTGGAAGGCGGCACGGCCGCCATGTGTTACATCTTCAAGTCACTGATCGCCAACCGTATCCTCAAAAAAGGCGACACCATCGCCCTCGGAACGCCCATTTTCACGCCCTATATCGAGATCGCAGAACTTGAGGACTATGACTTCAAGGCGGTGCACATAAAGGCCAAGCAGGAGCAGCGGTTCCAATACTCCGATGAGGAAATCAAGAAGCTCGAGGACCCGAAGATCAAGGCCTTCTTCGTCGTTAATCCCGGCAATCCGACATCGATGGCCATCGATGCGCCAACGATTAAGAAAATCGTCGATCTCGTGAAAAAGAAGCGGCCTGACCTCTTGCTTCTGACTGACGATGTTTATGGCACGTTCGTGCCGGGCTTCCGCTCCCTGATGGCGGAACTGCCGCACAATACCATTGGCGTCTATTCCTATTCGAAATATTTCGGTTGCACGGGGTGGCGACTTGGCCTCATCGCCATTCACGAGAAGAACGTGCTCGA
>NZ_JBBNAM010000012.1:0-20513 GCF_037994425.1 Phyllobacterium sp. | reverse complement strand
TACGACTTGTCGTATCAACGGCCGCATCGTCCAGCACCTTGAAGGCGACGCCCTTGCCGTCCAGCAGGGTCACGATGGCATAAAGATCGACGGCCGAGCGCGCCAGGCGATCGAGCTTCGTCACCATGAGCGTGTCACCCTCCCGCACATAATCCAGGCACTTTTGCAGCTCTTCGCGCTCGCGATCGACGCCCGAGCGCTTCTCCTGGAAGATTTTGGTCGCGCCGGCCGCCTTCAGCCGTTCCACCTGTCCCGCATGATCCTGCCCGACGCTGGACACGCGCGCATAGCCAACAATCGCCATTTCCGTATACTTTCCTCTAAGAGATCACTAAACGTAGTATTAGTGTACGCAAAGAATACGCGCAAGAGGCTACGTGCTAGAAAGTGTACCTTTATGTACGGAGTCCGTTACATTGGTGCGGCGGGCTGGTGCATGGGACGCCGCCCAATCAAACAATAACGCCGTCGGGGTATTGCTTGGCAACTGGCATGTCCGCTAATTGGACCCTTGCAGATATCTCCGCGCGAAGTTCCAGTCGTAAGTGAACCCCATTTAACATTGGACTGATCGTGGCAGCGTGGTTTGCCAAGTATGCATTGCGCCTGCATGCAACCGCCACGATACGACTCGAATAGTTTGCAGAAAGCTTAGCCCAGCGGCCTTATGCACAGCTTGTTAGAGACGCCCCTCGACGGCTTTGCGAGATTGTCTTATCGAGAAGTATTGCTCTCTATCAGAGGTCAGAGGTCAGAGGTCAGTATATCGTGCGGCAATGGATGGTATGCCGGAATTACCGTATAGATGGTGAACAAATTTCCGCCTTGGGAGATAATGTTGCGACTAAATATTCTTCATTTATCAGATCTTCATCATCGCGGTCATTCAACGGGTGATCAGCAGATAGTAGTGGATGCGCTAAAAAAGGACTTGGGAGAAATAAAATCTCAGACGGAAATCGATTTGATAGTTTTCTCCGGTGACCTTGTACAAGCTGGATACTCAGAGAAAAATTTCGAAGAAGCGTCAGCAGATCTATTACAACCGGTTTTAGACACCTTTTCATTGGAGAGAAGCCGCATTGCCATTTGCCCTGGCAATCACGATATCGATTGCGAAGTAGTCCGGAAGCAGGGTTTTATTGAGACTGGTTTGCAGCAGACGCTTCGGGACAGGGCCTCAATCAACTCATTCATTGACCAGTACGTTGGGACGGACATTTCTGGTAGTAGCTTGCCCGAAGCCTTTTGGCGAATGCGTCATTTTTATAAATCCGTTTGGCATCCATTGGTTGCCGATGGATGGAGCGTGTCGCCATTTTCAGCAATTCAGAAAATTGAGATCAAAGGCGTTAAAATCGCTGTCTGCTCGTTTAATTCTTCTTGGCGGTGCACCGGAGAAGGCGGTGATTCCGACAAGGGCAGTTTGATTATTGGCGAGAGAGCTATCGATTTGACGATAGCTTCAACAGAAGATGCTGCTCTTCGAATCGCAGTATTTCATCACCCCTTAGACTGGTTGGTAGAATCGGACCGCACAGCGGTGGAATCTAGATTGCACGCCAAATTTGATATTTTCTTCTACGGACATGTCCACAACACGATCCCGTCCTACACCAAGGCCCCAATGGGGAGCGATATACTCCCAAACCGGATGTCTATACCAGAATCGCGACTATTATAATGGGTACAGCATTGTAGAGCTCAACTTGCAAGACGGTACGGCGACAATCTCAGCTCGCGAATACTCGGATAGAGTGCGATCCTTCATCCCCGCGCTTGGAGCTATTCCAAATGGTAAGATAACATTTGATTTTCCTATATCGCGCGGGACGGGAGGTGGCAATTTAATGTCACTCTTGGCCACTATTCGCCCCGCTATCAAGCGGATTGGGGACGAGCATGTTCGGTTATCTAATGACGATGGGCTCGATCTGGAAAAATTTTTTGTATGCCCCCCACTTTCTACGTCTAAAAGAGTGTCTGAGGAGTCTGGAGAGACTGATGAGCAAACGGAAACGAAACACGTAGCTTTGGCCGATCTCCTGGATGCAACCGAGAACGTACTTCTATTGGGACCCCCCGAGTCGGGAAAAACCACGCTCATCCACTATGCGGCATTAAAGACAGCAACTGGATTGACTGCGACGCCTCGACTACCGTTACGAGCGAAATTTTATGATTTTCAGAAGGGTAGAAGTGCCATTTGGCGAGCCGTGAGAGCTTACGCGAACGAGATCTCTGACGGTAAGATTGCGGCAAAGGTCATCGAGACAACCCCCATACTGTTATTCGTGGATGACGTCATAGCGGGAGACGATCTTCATCTCGCGTATCTTTTATCCCTTGTGAAGGAAGCCCCTAACATTCGTTGGGTATTTTGCGCAGACGGCAACACGCGCTTAACGAATGTCTCAGCGGAAAATGAACGCAGAATGGAAGACTTTACCACAGTTTCCATCGGTGATTTGCCCCGCGCGTCTATTCGAAAATTGTCCGCTCAATGGTGCGCCATTGGGGGATTCAATTGGCGCATGCAAATGCGCCATTAAATCTCTTTAGGGCACCTTACCAATAGCGCACACTGATTTTGCGTCATCCGTGCGCCATTGACTTTCTTCGTTGGCGCACAAGTTCAGCATTCGTCAAGAGACCCACCCCGGTCGCTTTGCCTCGTCGAGGTAAAGCCCTTCGCGATCTTTCCTGTCGGTGGCACTATGATAGACCTTCCTGACGAGCAGGCCATTTCTGATCCACGTTATGATCATTTCCCGACACTGTTCTTTTGTCTTGGACGGCAGTTGGTTCTGGACCACCTTCCATGCCGCCCGCGTCGTCGCCGCAGCTGCATCGGAGTAGCGATCCCCGTCGGGAGTTCCTACTTCTATCGCGGTAAGTATTCGGTTCACCAAATCGTCGGTCAACCCGTGTTGCCAAGCGCAACACCGACTAATTTGAACCACTTCGCAGTACTCGCCGGCGGTGTGATATTGACCTTGCCGCTGTCGGTCCGAAGATAAAGCCGCCGGTCGGCATAAGAAATGCCAAACCTGTCCGCCTCATCTTCACTCATGGTCGTCAGCGTGTAAACAAGGCGCGCCCCATCCTTGATTGCACTGGCACCACGACCACGATCGGCATTACCGGGGCCAATCATACCTTTTGCCGTATGATGCGGAACATCGACAGCAATATTTTTCTCCATAGCCAAGCTGGCTAGAGACTCGATCACCTGATCCATCTGATTGTTGTCGTTTTCGGAAAGTGCGTGTGTTTTCACGAAAGGATCAAGGCAAAGGACATCTATCCCGTTGCGCTCAATGCTTTGTTGCAGTGCTTCGCCAAGGCCGCCGACGGTGGGACGCCCCCTGCCGTCAAGCGTCAACAGCTTTCCAGCCTTTCCGCCCGGAGCCGACAAAAACAGCCAGCCTTTGATGTCTTCATACGCAATTCCGTGGTGATACTGGGCAGCTCGTACTCGACGACGAAGCTCGTCTCGGTCGTCTTCGAGCGAAACGAGTAGTACGCGACAACGCTGAAACACATTTTCACCCGTGAGATTTCTCCCGGTCGCAAGGGCCAGCGCTTGTGCAACCCGCAACGCGGTCTTTCCGGTGCCGCCATCCGCCAGCAGCGAGCTCACGAAGCGCCTGCAGATAACATTTCCGAGTAGCCACTGCCGTGGCGGGATCGGCTCCTGGTCTTCGCCCGCATCCCATTCTTGCAGGCTGGGAGGCGGACCTTTTGCCGTCTCCAGCAGTTCGGATAATTCTAATACCTCGGGATCTAAATCTCCGCTCATGTCCAGTCGCCCCGGCGCATCAGGTGGGTTCTCGCGACTGACATGGCGATGCGATCAACATCCTGAGCTGCCAGCAATGGCATGCATCTTGCTATGTTGACGCAATGCAGGAGGTCAATCACGACGAACCAGATTGACGTCGTGGCAGAGCAACTTTCCGGCTATACTGGCGAGAGTGACGTTCCGGCTTCCTTCATGAATTGGTTCTGTCAATGTGCGGTGCCAGCCCTCCAGTGACCTGCCCTTACCGTCGGTTTCGGCGGCTTCGGCTAGCCTGCACAGCCAGTCGGGTGCATCTGAAAAGCTTTCGGCGCTGTCGACAGACCATGTGTACAGCCGGGTGGTGGGATGGACGCTTGGCGGAGCCAGAACATACCCGCCGTCGCCCCGCACATCGATACCATTGCCGATTCTCCCGACGCTGTTCCTGAGGCTGTGTTCACCCAACCGAAAATAGAGGTGTCGGCCCCGACCAGTGATGACTTCAATGGTAGAAGGAAGCGGGCCATGCTCAGCCTCCAGATTGCGCAGGCTTGCTTCCCCCTCCTCATTGTCGATATCCAGCACCCAGACCCCAGATGGTGCACCCGTCGGGATTCCTATGTTTAGATCCGGTGCAGGTTCCCACCAGCTCTCGATTACTCCGGTGTCGGTGGTCGCCGCAAGTAAGCCGCGTGTTGTAGCCGGTTCCTTTCCACGCGGGTGGCAGGGGAATACTGGAATACCTCTCGCCGCAAAGGCCAATGCTGCGCGATGCAAACGCGAACGCATTTTTCGAGAACCTTTCAGCTGCAGTTGAATTGAATCGGCGGCGGTATGACGCCGCCGATTCATCGTCGTCTAGAACGGGATTTCGTCGTCCAGGTCCAGAGCGTCAGCCGGGGGCGGCACTGGGCTCACCGGGACTGGGGCTGTGGGGGCACCGCCTCCACGCTCCTCCGGTTTTTCGACACGAATGGACTCCGTCATCTTGCCGTTAAACGAAACCATCGTGGCAACAAGAGTAATGCGAGCACCGGTCCAGTCATCACTGTTGGGCTTGCCCGTGATTAGCACGATCGCCGCGAAGTTGGTCTTGTTACAGACCAGGCCCTTAACGGCATTCTTGAAGTAAACGACGGGCTTCTTTATAACGCGGCCGTGGTCGTCGAAGTCTTCGACTTGGACGTGATCGATGGTGACCGTGACTTTCTTGCCGTTCAAGTCGGGAGCGGATAGGTACTTACTCGGGTAAAGTTCGTTCATCGTGGCCATTTGATTTACCTTTGTCAGTTGATGCGCGTCTTGTCTTTCAACGTGCGACACATGAGCGCGCAAAAGCGTCGCGCGCCTTGCCCAACATGGGCGAAGCTCTCCTCTAGTCCTCGGGTCAGGGTGTTGGATGCGAACGCTGTCGCCTAGGTGAACCAATCCTTCTCCCAGCGCTCAAACTTCTGGCGAGCTAGCTCGGCAAAGGGGTCGTCCAATGAAGGCAGGCGTTCCACAAGCCAGTACGGATCGTGTCCCGATTCCTGCAACATCACCGCGACCCGATCGAGCGCGTTAAGGCGCTCCCCAGCATAGGGCGAGGTCAGAGCGACCAGCAAAATCTGAGAAAATCGGGGCGCACTTGTGGCCATCACGTCCTCCTCAAGGGCATTTGAATTCCTAATGCTGAGGCATAGTTAGTAAGCTGCGCGGCTCTCTTGAGTTCGGCCTTCTCCAGAAACTGGTCATCGGCTTCGAGCGCCTGTTGCAGCAAGGGTCGCGCCGCTTCCAGCCGAGGGCTTTCGAGCGCAAGTTCCTCAATGATCCTGGCGGCCCTCTTGAGATCGTCGGACGCTTGCTGGTCGCAAAGGTCTTCAAGCGTTCGCACAATTCCCGAAGGATCTCTCGAACGGACAGGCCAGTCGCAGTGGCGCTCATGACACGCCTCCCGAAGCCGGCGGTTGGGCTTCTCCAAAATCGCAACTCGGTCTGACACTCTCGTTGCGCGCAGCTGCTGCTTTTTGAAGGCAAGCGACCAGCTCAAGGCGCCGCCAGCGGTTAATATTAGGTCCAACTTTCAAAGGCTTGCAGTAGCGACCGGCCTTTATGCCCCGCCACAGTGTCGAGCGGTGAATCGGAGAGTTAAGGCCGCCAATAATGCGGCATGCGCAAGCCTCATCAACCAGATCATCAATATCCTCTAAAGGATTAGACTGCTGCATCTTCTTTCCTCACGCGAGTACATCTCGGTGCGAGAAGGATCGTCCAATTGCAGCGTGTAGTCACCGTGGACTTTTTCGCACCATTGGAATGGCCGAAAAGTCCACCGTTCCGTAATGCCAACGCGGCATCGCTAGGGCCATTATCGGGATTGCTTCAATCTTCGGGATTGAGCTTCAATTGGCGCATCCGCTGCTCGAATACCGCATCCCGCCTACGAATTGCGTGGCGACTACGCTTCAGTATGAAGTCGAGCAGCGTCTTTTTTGCTGGTCGCTGGTTCCCGAGTGCTATTGTCAAACATTCGTCTATGAATCGGAGTAAAGGATTATTCGGCTGTGGGTCCTTCCTTGGCAGCCGAAGTTGCGAGTCAACATGGTCATGCCAGATTTGGCAAAGGTCGTGAATTAATTCCTGAATATCAGCCGGCAACCTGGCCGCAGACGTTGGCTGCCGGCTCGGGTGATCCTTCGCCCGAGAAGCATGGAATTCGAGCAGGTCCCGATGTTGCTGTTCGAAGTCTTTTCGAACCTCCCACAGATTGTGCGTGTGCCAATCCCGCTCAAACTCCAAGAGCAGATCTGGATCGCCTAAAATAAAGTCTTCATGACCGCCTATGTACGGGGGTATCGCTCCTTTGGCGGATAACCAGCCAAAGGCGCTGGCCTCGTCATGGAAAGGCATGGAATCGCTATCGGGAAATGTCCACTTCTTCGCTAAGATCGCAGCGAGCGCTGTGTTTAAGCCATCAATTATCCTCTTGAGCCGGCTGCTCTCGCGCTCAAAGGCCTCGTCCCAGTTCTCGAGGTAGCGATTGAGGGAGTGCGCAACCTTATCCGAGATGACTTCTTCCGTTTCCTTGTTAATCGCCTTAACCTTTCTCGTGTGCCGCAAGAAGTTTTCGGGGTTGAATGGCGATTGCACAGGCCGGTTCATACAACTGCCTCACCGAACAGTTGCTCGATTTTTCCATTGCCTTCGATGATGGCAGCGAGTCGATCGGCCCAAAGATTAAGCGCTTCGCGCTTCTCGCGCATATAATCGTAACGCGCATAGACGCGCGAAGTTACGGTGCTCTTGTGGCCGATACATGGTTCAACACATGCCCGACAATGAAAGGCGAAACGCCGATTTCTTCCATGCCCGTCGCTGCCGATCGACGAAGGTCATGGGGCGTCCACGGCCTAATGCCCATGATCGTCACTACCCCACGCTTGGCGATCTCTTCGCGCTTCACTGCCTTTGGGACAGATGCGCCAGTGACGGCTGCACCGGCTCCTGGTGCTGGAAAAACGAAAGGCGGAATCGCCCTGCCCTTCCGCTCCGACAGCGCTGTCACGTCTGCGATCTGATCGGCGATGATTCGGATTGCCATTTTCGCAAAGCGGGACAACATGGTCGCGGCCATTCTTGGTACGCGTACCTGGTATCGTCCACAGATCGCGTATCAGATCCAGTTCGCTGCGCACCATGCCGGCGATCTCTCCGATACGCTGCCCTCTAACCAAGCACAGGCGCAAAATGCGTCGGGTGCTTTCCCGCATGTCGGCTTCGATTAAGGCGGCCCACATCGTCTTGATATCGTCGGCCGTTAGCACGCGGTCGCGGTCGACAGGTTCGGTCGGCCTCGCCATACCTTCGGTCAAGTTGCTATCTAGATCGCCACGACCGCGCCCCCATCGGACCATCGCACGAACGTCTTCAAACACCCGATTTGCCTCGACAGGCGCACCCCGGTCTTTCACAGCGTCGATTGCCCTGATGAGGTGGGGCTTTCGCCCTCTCCCTGCCTTCGCCGCATGAAACTGCTCGAGGAGGCAGGCATCATTGACCGTTACGTGGCAGTGCTTGACCAGGCTAAAGTGGGTCTACCCCTGTCAATGTTCGCGCGCGTCTGGCTGACCGCCCAGGACGCCGAGACCATTGATCACTTTATCGACGCCATGAAGCGGCTGCCCCAGGTCATGGAGTGCTACATCATGTTGGGTGAGAGCGACGCTTTGTTGCGGGTCGTCGTCGCGGACCTTGATGACTACCGCCACTTTCAATCGACCCATCTGACCCGGGTGAACGGCATTCAGAACGTGAAGACCGATGTGCCGAGCCAGATCGTGAAGCATAGTTACGCCTTGCCGCTGGTTTAACGAAGCAAACTAGTTCACCACCCGGAACCGCACCGCACCATTGTTCATGAACAGCGCCTTGTCGAACAGCGCCAAATCCAGCGGATTCGGCAATCGGACATCTTCCAGAGCGGGACACGGCTTCAACGATGGATCATATGATCGGTCGATCTGCGAAATGAGCACGATGATCAGCCCTCTTGCTCGCGCAAAGGTACGGAGCGCGCGCACTTGAGTCATCAATTCAGGTTTTTCGCGGTTCTGATCGAGTATCTGCAGGTAATCGACGACCGCCAGTGTACCACGAGGAGCCATTTCCAGCCTCCCGATTATGTAGTCGGAACGAATTGCGTCCGAGTAATCCAGTTCGAACCGTTCTTGGAATTGTGTGGGATCGATCCGCTCCGATTGCGCGGAAACCTTCGGCAACGTCGTTTGCCGTAAACTCGAGCGTGAAGAAGGCACTTCGATTACCCGATTTCATCGCCTCTACGGCGAGTTTCAGCCCCATTAGAGTTTTACCCTGACCCGGCCGCGCGCCAACCAAGACCAGATCTCCCGGATTCAGTCGTGAAAACAATTCTCCCGCTGCCAAGGCTGGTGATGCTTTGGCTGCAAGTAAGCTCCAGCTCGTGAGACCCTCCGTGGCTGCAACCTGATCAAGCGCTTTGTGCAGCGGTATGTTCAGTTCACGCGATAAGATTCGGGCCTGGCGCTTCAAATGGAAAATGGGGGCGGATAACTTCATCAATACAACCTCCTATTGCGAGCATTTGATACAATCCCTCCTCATGTCTCGTGCTCGAACAGTCGGTTCGAAGATGATTCAACCCCGCATGAAATACTCCTTTCCCGGATGGAGGGGGGAGGCATGGGTCGTGCCTGAATCGGATCATAGCCCGATTCCGCTCGGCGTAGAATTGGTCGGTCGAGGTATTCTCAGTGCACCCGCTCCGCGCCAAATCGACCTTGGCTCGGCGCGGAGCGCACTTGCGATACGGCATGTGCTGTGCTCGAATTGTCATCTTCGTTCGCGTATGACTATCAATTTGAGCTGCCAATGTCGCTTCGACCGCCACAAAATACATCGTCAAGCTTCGATCGCGGAGTCCGGCCTAGCGCCATCGACATGGAGATTATTGCTGAGATGGCCGCCACGCTGGGGCGCGCCGGGCAGAAGGTAGAACTGACATTGGAGCGGTTGAGAGTAGCGCCGGAAGACGAACGCGCTGTCCACCTGAAGGCAGCCGCCAGGGCGGTGCACGCCTATTTCATACAGCGCGAACTTTGCGGCCTGCGCAAACATGACGACGCCATCAATCACTATGCCATCCCGCGCGCCGTGCTCGTGCGCCTGGGCGCTGACTAATCAATCCTTATCGATCACAACCGCTCATGCCGTACCGGCGCAAATTGAACCTTGACGGCATTACCGCGTTGAAAGTTGCAGATTAGATCCCCTGCCCATCAGGTTCTGTTCCACCTGCTTCATTTAACGAGGAATTGTTCTAGTCTCGATCCGAATGGTTCAAAGGAAAGCGCGCCATGGCATATGAGATCTTGACACCGGCCGAGATGAGCGAGGCCGACCGGCTCACCATCACCGCCGGACCAGGAGACGGTTATACGCTGATGCTCCGCGCTGGCGAAGGGATCGCGCGCTATCTCCTCGCCACGCACGGCGACGCGATCGAGTTTCACATTCTTTGCGGTCCTGGCAATAATGGCGGAGACGGCTATGTGATTGCCCGCGCGCTCATCGATAGCGGCAACAGCGTCCATGTCTGGTCGGCAGGCCCACCAAAGCCGGCCAGTGACGCCGCTCGGGCGCTCGCAGACTATGCAAAACCGCCTCGCCCAATCGAAGGATTTACGCCAAAACCCGCATCCGTCGTCATCGACGCACTGTTCGGCGCCGGGCTCGACCGTCCCGTTACCGGCAAGGCAGCGGCCGCCATAGAGCGAGCCAATCAGGCGGCGGTGCGCCGTATCGCCGTCGATGTTCCCTCAGGCCTCGACGGTGCGACCGGTCAAGCGCTCGGGACTGTCTTCCAAGCGGATTGCACGATCACGTTTTTCAAGAAGAAGCCCGGACACCTGCTCTATCCCGGTCGCACGCTCTGCGGCGACCTCATCGTCCACGATATCGGGATAAGCGACGACGTCCTGTCCGTGATCGCGCCGCGCTGCTTCGAGAATGCACCAGGCCTATGGCGTAGCGAACTGCCGTCGCCCGAGGTCGACACGCATAAATACCGGCGCGGCCATGTCGCCGTGTTCTCGGGTGGCGCAACATCCACAGGCGCCGCGCGCTTGTCGGCGCTAGCTGCCGCCCGCAGCGGCGCCGGCGCCGTGACGGTTCTTTCCCCGGGCGAGGCCCTCGCTGTCAATGCAGCGCATCTGACGTCCATCATGCTCAGCCGCTGCGACCATGAACAGGATCTTGCAGACTTTATCGACGCGCGCAATCCATCCACCTTCGTCATCGGTCCCGGCTTTGGCATTGGTGACAAGACACGCCGACTTGCGCTCACACTTCTTGGACAAAAGTCCGGGCGCTTCGTCTTCGATGCCGATACCATTACTTCGTTCAAGGATCGGCCCGATATGCTGTTTGCCGCTGCGCAAGGCCGACCGGAAACGCGTCTGATGCTCACCCCGCACGAAGGTGAGTTCAAGCGCCTTTTTCCCGATCTCGATGCACAAGCGATATCGTCCAAACTCGAGCGGGCACGCGCTGCAGCCGCCCGCGCCAACGCAATCATTGTCTATAAGGGCGCCGATACCGTGATCGCAGCGCCAGACGGACGTGCTGTCATCAACAGCAATGGCACGCCGCTCCTCGCAACTGCAGGGTCGGGCGACGTGCTTTCCGGCCTGACTGCAGGATTGATGGCGCAGGGCATGCCGCCGTTCGAGGCTGCCTGTGCGGCAGTTCACGTCCATGGCGAAGCAGCGCACGACCTCGGTTTTGGCTTGATTGCCGAAGATCTCCCGCAAGCGGCCGGAAAAATTATGGCCGCACTTATGGAAAACCTCGAAAAGGAGTAACTGGCCGGTCCCGCAGGAGCCGGCATTGGCTCCGCACTGACAGAAAATCAGACGCCGAAGCAATGGCGTCGGAATATGGAGTTACAACATGAAACCTTCGCTGCTGCTGACAGCCCCTCTCCTTCTCGCCGCAATGAGCGGTTGTGCGGGGATCGACTACGCAAAATCCAACTATGGTGGGCTGCCGCAGCAGCAGTTTACGACGAGCAGCGGCCAATCATTCCAGATCATCGACAATCCGGCACGCAGCCGCATGATGATTGGACCGGGTGGGGGCGGTTCGGCAACGCAAGGCTTCGTCAAGAGCCTGGCAGGCGGTGTGGCCGGCGGTCTCGTTGCAACGCCGCCGGTCGTATACCGCGATGCTGCCGAACAGTTCCTGCGCAGCACCGGGCGCAACTGTACCGCACAGGATGTGACGGCGATCATGGACCCGCGTTATGAGGTTCGCTATACCTGCACAGGCGGCGGACGCACCAACCAGGACAGATTGTTGGGGCCGGCCTGATAGTTCGATGGTCGCATTAACCCTGTCTTTACCTTGATCCGTCACCTTTGTCCTCGAGCGCGAAAAGGTGCTGCGTACGCGCTTGCCCGCTTCTTTTAGGCGCGTCATTATTCTGTCGTATTAACGGGGTAATGATGTCACCAAGCGAACAGCTTATCTCCGTCTTTGACCACGGATGTACTGGCACTGATGTAAGAGATAAGTTTAGGAAGGTCGGGTCGCTCCCGGCCTTTTGCTTTTATCGCATTGAATAGCTGTTTTCGCGAAATCGGTTTTTGAACAGAACAGTTCTTTATCGCAGAGCGATGCCGTCCACACGAACGACAGTGAAGACGGCGTTCATGCATGGGCGGTGCCCCCCTGACGCAGTGAGCGGCCGGCTACCGTGGTAGTGGGTGAATTACATTTCTACAGGCTCCTGCTTCGTCTACTTGAGCAAAGAAACACTCTAATACTCGAGTATGACGGGGACGATGTCCGTATAGATGCCTTGCGGGAACGACTGTGCTTGCCTGCGCACCAGACCATAAACTGGGATCGACTGTTCGCCGCCATTGCCTTCGCCAGAAGGAACTGACTTCACGGCATCCCAAATCGTGCTGTAGGACGAATCCTGGTAAAGTTCGTAGGGTATTTGGGCCTTGCCTGCACCGCGGGCGGAACCGATCGTCATGAAACGTTGACCGTTTGCTTCCCTGCTTCCAAGCTTGATGCTGTAAGGGGTTGACCTCGTGCAACGCACATTGATCAAACCGCGCCCCCTGACATCCTCGTTGATTGCCACATGCCGGCCGAAATCCAGATCGCTCGCAACGTTGAGATTGCAGTTTGATTCGACATGCACTGTAATTTTGAACTGCGCGGTTGCCGTGTCGTTTCCGCATCTCGTTGGCGAAGGAATGCCAAAGGCATCCAAGGGAACGCCAAAGGCATAGTTGAGGTTTACTGTGACATCGGCGGTGTAATCTCGGACTCACATATTGACCCGAAGGTATCTCGACGTAAAACAGCTTGTAGTTCATGGTGAAAGTGAATGTAAAATTCGAAGATAGCCAGATCGACCGCGTGGAGGCGTTGACACTTACAATCGGGCCATCGGAACTTCCACCGAAACGCAACTGGTATTCGAGTTCGTCGCCGCCCCCAATTTGCTTCATAGTACGAAAGGGTGCGACTTGCCCGCTACCGGTAAAGGCCGAGTAGCAGCCCACCATCTGAGGCGTCACCATAGAGAGCAGCGACGTCGTACACTGGACGCTCCCATCGACAGTGCCATTCATCGGCGTTGCCGATGGGCTGCCCGTCAGGGAGAGGCCATCAGTGGCGATGGTGCAGGTCATTATTCCCGCTTGCGCGTCATCGGCGAAAACAGCTACTCCAAAGATCAGCACAAGATAGACCCAAACAAATCGTATCGACATTTGACATCTCTAAATAAGCTAAATGCCTAGTGCAGGATGAAAGCTGTAATCGGCCCGACCAATTGTGCCGCCTGAAGGCACGAACCGAAAAGGCGTGCCACGTTCACGCCGTATGTTGCTTCTGAAACTGAAACTATCCTGCTACGGCTGGGCTTCTATATAAAAGTGTACGTGCTGCAATTATCCATCATCCGACAGGTAGTACAAAACAGAACAAGACTTTTTCACCTTGACAATCCTCTTGGAATGGATAGCTGAGGAACACTTTCCGGCCGGGCAATCGCTCATCTGATCGAAAGCTCCTACTGGCATGGAACATTCGCCAATTGCACCTGCTTGCCGGGTGTTGCCTGATAGTCGAAATGTGCGGAGCAAGTGCTTCCCTCACCAAGCTGGATTGAGACCGCGTTAGTGCGCTTCAGCGCCAGTATAAACGCTTGACCATCATATCCGACGACGAACGCGTCTTCCGCACCATTGAGGCTGCCAACGAGACCCGCATTGAGGGGCTTGCCATCACGGTCGACGAATCCCACCACAGCCGCCTGCGGGTCCTCCTTGACCCCGAAGTCGATAACGACACCACTTTGCCGTGCCGGCACAACGACGCTGCGCGTCGTATCGATTGCTGCATCGACCGGAAGGTTTGTAGTATCGATATCGATCTGGTTCTTTTCGTAGGAACTTAGGCTCGAAACGATAATGCGGCCGGAACCATTGGTGCGTCCCACGACCCGGTTGTTCGAACGCACCTCTACGTCTGGCGCGCCAACCTTGACCACGGCAAATGCGTCATCGACGCGGTTCGTGGCGAATATCCCCCCACCAGCCACGGCCACCGCGCCATCCACCCAAAGACTGCCCTGCGCCATATCGTCATACTGATCGACCTGCCCTTCAATCCTGGCGTATCTTGAGCGATAGCTCGCCGCGGCAGACCGGCTGGCGAAATCTCCTTCACGATCCCTTAAACGCCAGCCAAAACTTCCTTCATCCTGCTTCTCGACTTTGTTGAGGCTGGTAACCGCAGCAAAACCTTCTGGAGCCTGTTCCAAACCGGTATTGAGGCTAATCCCATTGTCGAACGGTATTGACAGGCCAGCGTAGACGCCGAAGGTGTCGCTTTCATTCAAGTCGGTAAAGGCCGAGGCATAAAATGACGTGCTCCTGAAGAAGGATTGGCTGTAAGTAATGCCCGCTATGCTGCTCTTGTCGCCATCATCCGTGTTGATGTGGGTCAAGGAGAAATTGAGGCTGCCACGGTCGAAAGGCACTGGAACACCAAGCGACGCCTGCATGACGGTTTTCGGCACGCGGGGACTGTAGACTTGTGTGAAGCCGGTGTAATAGTAGCCATTGCTGTTGAGATCGCCGGAATCCGTGTCAGCCGAAATGGACGCGATATCATCGTAAATGCCGAATGTTTGCTGTACGCTGCTGTAAAGACTGTAGGATCCCAGGCTGAACTGCGCCGCTCCGCTGAGTAGCATACCTCTATTATCCTCGTACAGGCTGCCCGCTGCGCCCAGCGAAAAAGCGCCATACCCTCCGACCGAAAACACCGCCCCTGCACCGCCATTTGATGAGACCGGCGCCCCCTTCGATGTGAGATTGCAATGTGAGCCTATTCGTTCCGCCGTAACGCACCGTAGCGCCGCCGACCGGATCGCCGTAGTAATCGTTCGATTCTGTTCCGAAATTGCGGCGGGGAAAGCCGCCCTCAACCGAGAAATCGACGAGGCCCTGCTTCAACATGTCCGACGTGTTATAGAATGGCAATGTTGTTCGCGTCTCTCGGCCGAGGGTGTCCCGTACCACGACTTGCGCATTGCCGTTACCGGTATAGGCAGGCAGATTGGTCACCGTGAACGGACCCGCGGGAACATCCATGCTGAACGTCTTTGCGTTGCGAGTATAAACTTCCAGAGTGGAAGGAACTGCTGCGGTGCCCGTGAATCCGGGCATTGGCAGTGTAACGAGGTCCGGGCGGAGCTGGAAATTGCGTGATATCTGCATGCCGCCGAGATAGACCGGCCGGGTCCAGGATAACCCATCGGAAACGAAATCGCCCGCTTTGTAGGTAATCAAGCGGTCTGGATCCGAATAAGACCAAAGCGTATTGAGACGCTGTACGCCGTCCAGATCGCCGTCCGTCATGTTGGCGGTGAACGACTGGCTGAGCGTGCCGAACCGGCCGAAAATTCGCCCATCGAACCCGCCGGAAATGCCCCTGAACGCGTCCATCGAACCGTCAAGCATGTTATCGGTGCTCGAGAAAAGCGAATAGTTCAGTAGCGCTCCAGGACTGGCCGTGACCGCTAGCGGCTTATCCAATGGATTGGCGTCGATTTCCTTCGGAAGCCGTGCTGACTCCGATCCATCAATATAGACGCTCTGCGTCTCACTAACGACGTGATAGGCAATCCCAGGCAGGCTGTCCAGTTGGACAACATCGTCTTCATTTGTGCCTCGCGGCGGCCTTAATCCGAGTTCCTTCAATTCTTTGGCCGTTGTGCTCAGGCTGCCGTCGCCTTCACGATTGAAACTGCCTATAAGGCCCGTCGAGACGTCGTTGACAAAGACTTCGGGTTGGAGCGCTTGGCTCTCGTCCCCGTTAAAAAGTGTATCGGACCCGATTCCAGAAAATGTCGCCTGTTCCACAGGCGGCAGGACCTGTGGATGTTGTTGCGCCGATGTGAGCGTGGTCATGAAAAGACTGCAAGCGAGCGTGCCAAGGCTAATTGCTGATCGGAATGGTGACATCAATTGCACCTTCGTCGCTTTGAGCCTTGAGCTGCACATTCCCCCGAAGGGCACCCTTTACCTGGCCCAACTGAAAATCCGATGTCGCACCACCTTGAACATATCCGACCAGGCCCGACTTACTTGCGACTAACCTCCGCCCGGACAGCACCTTGAGATCGGTAATGCGCAAGGAAACGTCGCCCGAGTTGGCGCCGCTCACGACGAGGCCACGCAACGTCTGCCTCACGCTCCAAACCACCCTCGCATCCGCAGCGTTTGGACTATGGAAAAATATCGAAACAGAGAATCGAAGAGCAAAACCGACAGTTCCCGCCTTCATCTTCTTGGTATCGGGTATCTCATTGATCAGGACGCGGTAGCGTTCTTCACCAGCGACCGGGGCTTTTCCGACGCGGACAATACGCAGCACGTATTGCCCTTTTGCCGGGACTCGCGCAGCAGGCGGACTTGCGACCACGTCCGTCGTCGGCTCAAGTTTCTCGGCTCCGTTGACTGTTGACCAACGGAAGACCCTGACCTGTACGTTCACCGACTCGTCAGCACCATTGACGAGTGTAAGTTTGTCGGCAACTTGGGGGGCAGCAATGTCCAACTTGATTGGCATAACCGTCAGCGATGACGACGACGCTGATGCGAGCGAAGCAATCCAAAACATTACGGTCAAATAAAGAATGGCAAATAACTTACAGAAACACATTTTATCAAATCCGAAAATCGTATAATATTTAAAAGTATGTATAGTATAAATACCTTAATGTTCTTTGATTATCAACGGATTGCAACGATTAGTGTATCGCAGAAAACCCTTCGATTTACCGCGATATAGTTTCTTAGTAGGTCAATACAAGCTGTACCAAGTCCGTATACACGCCAACGGGCTTGCCGGTGACTTCGCCCTTCTTCACGACGCCAAAGATTGTCACTTCGTGCGGTGTCGAATCGGTCAGATTGTCGATGGCGAGTGGACCACCCGATGTCGTAGGGCTGCCCGACAGGCCCCAGATGTCGCCATAGTAGCTATTCTTGTAGAGGTAATAGGGTATTTTATCGGCACCGCTTCGCAGGTTGCGCTGCGTATCTGTTGCGTTTACCCCGTAGTTCAGTCCCAGCGTGACTGGTGTTGTGACTGTGGGCTTGCCGGCTGCGTCAACCGCGGCCCTGCCAGTGCATGAGACGCTGACGCGCGCCGATCGCAGGATATCACTACTGGGTGTGCCGGCGACCTGGCCAAAATCGAGCGTCGTGCCGTCGAGCAGATTTGCGGTGCAGCCAGATACAACCTCAAGACGTACGTTGAGCGTAGAGGATTGGGTTGCGGCAAATGCCGAACCAACGGACACAGTGGCGCCGGAAAGGCACAGGCGGCGACAACACATATTGCAGGTATAGATTTCATTTAATGTTCCTTAAAATTAATAATGAAATTGATCCCGATAAATTGGGATAGACGACCGGTAACACTGCCGGATACGACGGCGCCCCTCTTTTATTTTAAGATTTAACGACATATGCAGTCACTATTGCGACATACTTGATCTGTAGGATATGAGATGCAATCCCAACGGGGAAAGCTTGTTGTACTTGAGCAACCGCTGATTGCATTTGCCATCTAAAGGTCGTGATGCTTGCATTTTGCTTTCTCAGAACTGAATTCTTCCACCTGTTGGTGATAGAGCGCCGAAGGAGGGACAGTCTCGCGAAAACGCTCGCCGATAGGCTCCAGGCCCTCTGGGCTTCTGGGGCACCAATGGCGACTCGGGTTTGATATATCGAGGTCCGTCAGCTATCCATAATTATGACCAGCGATAACTTGGATAATGCATTCAAACGCGTCTGGAACGTCGCCTATGCGTTGGATTTGCCCGAACTCGTGCAAAGCACGACGCATGGGACGCCTTCGCTGAAAGTAAAGACGTCATTTATCGGTCGCCTCAAGGATGCTGATACCTTCGCCATTTATTGTCCGCTCGAAGAAAAGCCGCTCCTCATGGAGAACGTTCCGGATATTTACTTCGAAACCGATCACTATAAGGGTTGGCCCTATATTCTGGTGCACCTTGGAGCTATTTCGGATGCGGAACTCGGCCACCGGATCCGGCTGGCTTGGCTTGCAAAGGCGCCGGCAAAGCTTCGAAAAGCTGTCGCAAAGCCTGACGACCTAGAATGCTAGCGTTCGGAGGCCACCTCGATCAATGCGGTTTCGACGCCAAGCCCTGTCCGGTCCGCCACCTCGCGAAGGGCGAACGACGAGTTGATCTTGGTTACGTGCGGCATGGCCGAAAGCCAGAATTTGTGGATACGTTCATAGTCTTCGAGATCCTTGGCAGCGATGCGCAGGAGATAGTCGTATTCTCCAGACATTAGATAGCAGACGAGGACGTTAGGGCAGCGTTTCACCGCCGTCTCGAATTCGCGAAGTTGCTTGTCCGCCTGTCCCGACAGCGAAATATTCACGATGACGATCACCGGATGCCCGAGCATCTTGTTGGAGAGCCGCGCATGATAGCCGCGGATCACCCCGGATTTTTCGAGAATATCGAGGCGCCGCGAACAGGCTGATTGCGACAGCCCGACCTTCTCCGCAAGCGTCGCGTTCGACATCCGGCCATCCTTCTGCAGACTGTCGAGAATCGCGATATCAATCCTGTCCAATGTCATTCTTCGCGTTTTCCGCTCTTGTGTGCCGCATTTGCGCAAGAATATTCGAATATTGCCCTTGCGTCGAGCCTTCTTGGCAAGGACATGCGAACGGATTCGTGGTGAAATATTTGCCTCAAACGGGAACACAAGAACACTTACAGGAGGCGTTATGCGCGTTGGCTGCCCGAAGGAAATCAAAAACCATGAATATCGCGTCGGTCTCACTCCGGGGGCCGTACGCGAATACATCGCCCATGGCCACACGGTCATCGTCCAGTCCGGAGCTGGCATTGGAATAGGCGCCGATGATGGAGCCTATCAGGCAGCAGGCGCCAAGATCGTCAAGACTGCCGAAGACGTCTTTCAGCAATCAGACATGATCGTGAAAGTGAAGGAGCCGCAGCCGTCCGAATGGACGCAACTGCGCGAAGGTCAGCTTCTTTATACTTATCTGCACCTCGCCCCCGATCCGGAACAGACCAAGGGGCTCCTCGCCTCTGGCGTAACCGCGATCGCCTATGAGACCGTTACTGACGAGCGCGGCGGGTTGCCGCTGCTTGCGCCGATGTCGGAAGTTGCCGGCCGTCTCGCAATACAGGCCGGCGCCACGGCCTTGCAGAAGGCCAATGGCGGACGCGGCGTTCTGCTCGGCGGCGTGCCGGGCGTTCTGCCTGGCAAGGTCACGATCATCGGCGGCGGTGTCGTCGGTATCAATGCAGCGATGATGGCGACTGGCCTTGGCGCCGACGTCACGATTCTCGATCGGTCCATCCCGCGCCTGCGGCAGCTGGATGAACTCTTCCGGGGCCGTATTCACACGCGTTATTCAACGATCGAAGCGCTTGATGAAGAGGTTTTCTCCGCCGATATCGTCGTTGGTGCGGTGCTTATTCCAGGCGCAGCGGCTCCCAAGCTTGTCAGCCGCGAGATGCTGTCAGGCATGAAGAAGGGCGCAGTGATCGTCGATGTCGCCATCGACCAGGGTGGGTGCTTCGAGACCTCGCACGCGACGACCCATTCCGATCCGACCTATGAAGTGGATGGCATCATTCACTATTGCGTCGCCAACATGCCGGGCGCCGTTCCAGTCACCTCGGCGCAAGCGCTGAACAATGCCACGCTGCAATATGGTCTTCAGCTGGCTGACCGGGGGGTCAAGGCGCTGGTCGACAATCCGCACCTGCGCAATGGCCTCAACGTGCACAAAGGGCGGATCACCAACCAGGCCGTCGCCGAAGCGCTCGGCCTGGAGATGGTGGAAGCCAAGGCTGCTATCGCAGCCTGAGGCCCCGCTTATCGAGATTGAGCAAAGCCCGGACCGGTGTCCGGGCTTTTTTCATGGCAGCTCGATCCGGCACTGGAAGCAATTGTTCCGGGCTGAGCGCATATGCACGTAGGCAACATCGTCGCGCTGCAAAAGTTCGGCTGCGCGGTCGGCAATATCCGCAGTTCGGACCACACCCCCAGTCCCATAGATGATACGATCCTGGCAGGAATAGCCGCGCAAAATGTAATCGCTGGTGTCACGAAACATCTGCGGCATCTCCTCCGTTTCGAGGTAGCGCTCACATGCGTCGGCATGAAGGAAAATCGGGCCCGTTTCGGCATAGGGCTGCGGCGCCGGAAATGGCCGGTGCGAAAGGATCAGATACCTATCACCCGAATCGACGTTTTGCAGACAGTGCCGACATGGCACTCCATCGCCATCGGAAACGTGGACTTCGGGCGTCTGGCCGTTGGCGTCGGCTCCGCCCGCCTGGTAGTGGCGCGCAAGGCTGGTGGGCATGGCAATGTAGCGGATCGTGGTCATAAGCGCCTCCTTCGTTGAAGGCAGAAGACACCTAAAGGAAAGTCCAGACCACCCGATTCATGCGCAACGTCCTTGCAATTGTCCCCCAACGTTGCCGTCATCCTCGTGCTTGACCCGAGGATCAATTTTCATCGAGGGTAAGGGGCGCTTGAAGTCCATGGACCCTCGGGTCAAGACCGCGCATGACGGAGGGGTAGTGGATGGA
>NZ_JBBNAM010000011.1:0-18004 GCF_037994425.1 Phyllobacterium sp. | reverse complement strand
TCCTCTTTAATTTCGGTGCAAAGACGTGCATGAAACGGCAAGATCATCTTCTCCCCGTGAAAGCAAATGCCAGATATCCACATTCGCCCGGCGCAGCCAGCCGACCTTACGACCATTACCGAAATCTACCGCGACGCCGTTCTTCACGGCACTGCAACCTATGAGATCGATCCGCCCGATCAGGCGGAAATGACTCGGCGGTTTCATGCGATAACCACCGACGGGTTTCCTTACATTGTCGCTGAGCTTGACGGAGCTGTCATCGGCTACGCCTATGCGAGCTATTTTCGTTCGCGTCCAGCCTATTGGTGGTCGGTGGAAGATTCGATCTATATTGCGCCGGAAGCCAAGGGAAGGGGCTTGGGCAAACGCCTGCTTGGCCAACTGATCAAGGACTGCACAGCACTTGGATTCCGTCAGTTCATTGCAGTCATCGGCGACGGTCACGATGATTCCGCGTCCGTGCGTCTTCACACCAGCGCGGGCTTCAGCCATTCTGGAACCATCAGGGCTTCAGGCTTCAAGCATGGACGCTGGCTTGATACGGTCCTGATGCAGTTGGAGATGAACGGAGGCGCAGCAACGCTGCCCGAAAAACCGCCGTTGAGAGGCGATACGTTCTAAAATAGGAAGGCTTTTAACCTCGCACGAGGCTCAAGCCTTTGTCGAAGACCCTCAAAACACGGTCAAGCTCGTGGCCACGCTTGAGGATAAGGCCACTTGCAGCGATGACGCTATAGGCACCCTGCTTGCGCGCCAGTTTTGGGTTCTTTTCGACGCGAAACATCGGAACCTCGCTGGTCCTGCGGAAGATCGAAAACACCGCCCGATCCACCATGTGGTCAATGGCGTAATCGCGCCATTCACCCGCAGAAACCATGAAACCGTAGATTCGAAGGATTTGATCAAGCTCTCGCCGGTTGAAGGTTACTGGCAACTCGCTACCGCGTAAGAGGGGGATTAGGGTTGCCTGCTGCTGCGCTTCGTCGCCACCTGCACTGCTGTCCATCAATCATCCGCCTTTGTATGCCGTGTGACACCTGGATGACACAAGGGTGACCTTTTCTGCGCGGATTTACAAGTCCGGAATGATCGAAGGAGCGCGACCTGAGTGAGTTAGGAACCGCTTTTGCGACCATCTCACGAACCAATACGCATTGTCTCCAATGGTGATTATTGGACACATTCTCGCCATTTTGTGTTCGCATTCCCGCCCGATTCCAAACCCAACATCGCTTGCATGTTGTCTGAGACGGTTCGGTCTTGACAGTCCGATACCCCAAGCCCCCCGCCCAACGGGTTGTTTGGGCCGAACCACCAGTCTCCCTGAAAGGCAACATGCCCCAATATCTCAGGCCGGATTTATCCGGCCTGTTTTTGTTTTTGGAGGGCCTTTGCCCTATTGCTTGGCTGCCATGATTGAGGCACCGATGATCGGCCCGGGCTTGCCCTCGCCGAGCATTTCCTGCAGCAGGACCGCACAGCCGGTCGACTTCTTGCTTGCAATCTCGCTGATTGGTATTTCGATCTTCTGCGCCTTGCCATCCCACATGCCGACGGTCTCCATCGCCCGTACGCTGTTGGCATAGCTGACCTTGCGCCCGATGTTCTCACCATCCGGGATCGCGACGATCGATTCCCGATTGTAATAGGCAAGGAGAACGCGGACGGGGTTGGTCGTCACCGGCCCTGAGCCGATATCGATGACGAGACGGTCGGGTGTGGTCCTTGCGATAGTAACTGGAATTGTAAGGCCCGATGGCGTACTGCGCATCTCCGCGATGCGGCGGCGAATCTTCTGGCCGTCCTGACCGTTAACGTGCACGCGGCCGTTGATAATGACCTGGGGCGTGTACACGCCGTTGAGGCCCAGCGCGACACGGTAGGCATTCTGACGCTCGGTATTTTCCGGCAGCGCGAGCGTATCGATCCATCCGCGATAGTCCCAATAGTCGACGTGGAAAGCGAGTGCGACAACCTTACCTTCCGAAACAAGTTCCTTCAGAATGGCGTCGGCCGGAGGACAGGAACCGCAGCCCTGCGATGTGTAAAGCTCGACCACAGCTTCAGGCGTTTTGGCCGCATCCTCCGCACAGACTGGAAATACGTAGGCGGCCGCAGCAACGAGCGGTGCGCCAATCAGGAAGCGTCTGGAAAGCTTGCGCAGATACACGAGTTCAATTCTCTTCCCAATTCGAGTGGGATTGTTGTCGGATAAAAGGATTGCGAGAAGATTGATAGGAGCCGCCGTTTTCAAGGGGAAGTCACTTTGAGGTGAATTCGATCACGATTTGGCTCACAACAATCAAAAGGCCGCCGATCGCTCGGCGGCCTTCCGAATTTCGACATTCCTGATCGATCAGGCGGCGAGATCACGCAGAACATACTGCAGGATGCCACCGTTCTTCAGATATTCGAGCTCGTCGATCGTATCGATGCGGCAGATCAGCGGCACCTGCTTGACGCTACCATCGGCATAGGCGACCGTGGCGAACGTCTTCTGGCGCGGCTGGATCGTGGCAAGCCCGTCGATCGAGACGATTTCATCGCCCTTCAGGCCGAGCGACTGCCAGCTCGTGCCCTCTTCGAGAACGAACGGAACGATACCCATGCCGACAAGGTTCGAGCGATGGATACGCTCGAACGATTGGGCGATCACGGCGCGCACGCCAAGCAGACTGGTGCCCTTGGCGGCCCAGTCGCGTGACGAGCCATTGCCGTATTCGACGCCCGCAAAGATCACCAGCGGCACATTCTCGGCGCGATACTGCATTGCTGCGTCATAGATCGGCATTTCCTCCTTGGAGGGGTAATGGATCGTGTAGCCGCCTTCACGGCCATTCTCGCCGAGCATGTGGTTCCTGATGCGGATATTGGCGAACGTGCCGCGCATCATCACCTCATGGTTGCCGCGACGCGTGCCATACTGGTTAAAGTCCAGCGGAGCGACGCCGTGGTCCGTGAGATACTTGCCAGCGGGCGACGCCGCCTTGATCGAACCGGCCGGCGAAATGTGGTCAGTGGTGATCTTGTCGCCGAAGAGCCCAAGCACGCGAGCACCCTTGATATCGTTGACCTTGCCGGGCGTCTTGCCCATGCCGACAAAGTAGGGCGGGTTCTGCACATAGGTCGACTGGTCGTCCCATGCGTATGTCTGGCCCGCCGGCGCCTGCACGGCCTGCCAGTTCTCGTCCCCCTTGAAGACATCCGCATATTTCGATGCGAACAAGGCGCGCGTCACGTTCTTGACAATGAACTCCTGGATCTCGTGCGAGGATGGCCAGATATCCTTGAGGAATACCGGGTTGCCGTTCTGGTCTTCGCCGAGCGGCTCCGTGGTCAGGTCCCTCGTCACCGTACCGGCAAGCGCATAGGCGACGACAAGCGGTGGCGAGGCGAGATAGTTTGCCTGAACGTCCGGCGATACGCGGCCTTCGAAGTTGCGATTGCCGGAAAGGACGGCGGCGGCAATCAGGCCCTTGTCGTTGATCGTCTTCGATATCGGCGCCGGGAGCGGACCGGAATTGCCGATGCAGGTGGTGCAGCCGAAGCCGACGAGGTTGAAGCCGAGCTTGTCCAGTTCCTTCTGCAGGCCGGCATTCTCGAGATAGGCGGCAACCACTTGCGAACCCGGCGCAAGCGATGTCTTGACCCAGGGCTTCGACTTCAGGCCCTTGGCGACGGCATTGCGCGCGAGGAGGCCGGCGGCGATCAGCACGCTCGGATTCGACGTGTTGGTGCAGGAAGTGATCGCAGCAATGGCAACGTCGCCGTGTCCGAGATCATAGTCTTCGCCCTCCACCGCATAGCGGGTGTCGAGCTGCGTCGTCTTCTTATATTCCTTTTGCAGTGACTCATGGAAGCCGGAAGCGATGCCCTCTAGGGCAATGCGGCCTTCCGGACGCTTCGGTCCGGCCATGGAGGGCACGACGGTGCCGAGGTCGAGTTCTAGCGTGTCCGTGAATACCGGATCCGGCGAATCGGCTTCGCGCCACATGCCTTGCGCCTTCGAATAGGCTTCGACCAAAGCAAGGCGCTCTTCGTCGCGGCCCGACATGTGCATGTAGTTGATGGTTTCGCGGTCGATCGGGAAGAAGCCGCAGGTCGCGCCGTATTCCGGACCCATATTGCCGATGGTGGCGCGATCGGCCAGCGTCATGCTCTCGAGGCCAGGGCCAAAGAATTCGACGAACTTGCCGACGACGCCCTTCTTCCGCAGCATTTGGACGACGGTGAGAACCAGATCGGTTGCGGTAACGCCTTCCTTGACCTTACCGGTCAAGCGGAAACCAATGACTTCCGGCAGAAGCATGGAGACCGGCTGGCCGAGCATTGACGCCTCGGCCTCGATACCGCCGACGCCCCAGCCGAGCACGCCGAGGCCATTGACCATCGTCGTGTGCGAGTCGGTGCCAACGCAGGTGTCCGGATAGGCCAGCGTTACACCGGCCTCTTCCTTCGTCCAGACCGCTTGTGCCAGATATTCGAGATTGACCTGATGGCAGATACCGGTGCCGGGCGGAACAACGCGGAAGTTCTTGAACGCCTGCTGGCCCCACTTGAGGAAGCGGTAGCGCTCGCCGTTGCGCTCATATTCGAGATCGACATTGCGCTTGAACGCCTGCGGGTTGCCGAACTCATCGACGATGACCGAGTGGTCGATGACGAGGTCTACCGGGACAAGCGGATTGATCTTTTCAGGGTCGCCCCCGAGATTGACCATGGCGTCACGCATCGCCGCAAGGTCCACGACCGCCGGAACGCCGGTGAAATCCTGCATCAGAACGCGCGCCGGTCGGTACGCGATCTCGGCGCCAGCGCTGCCGCGGTCGACAAGCCACTTGGCGATGTTTTCAATGTCTTTCTTGAAAACCGAGCGGTTGTCTTCAAAGCGAAGCAGGTTTTCGAGAAGCACCTTCATGGAAAATGGCAGCTTGGAAATGCCTTCCAAACCATTCTTTTCCGCTTCGGTCAGGCTGTAATAGACATATTCCTTGCCCACTACGTCGAGGGTCTTACGGGATTTGAAACTGTCAATCTGAGACATTCTCCGTTCGTCCTTATGCTGCGGCCTAACCCGGGACGAACGCCTTTGCCGCGTTTCAAGGACGCGCTAAGGTGCGGGTGCAGTCATTTCCGCTGTCCGTCCCGACACTGGTCCATAACTGGTCCTGCATCCGAGATCGGCCAAAAATTGTTTCCACACCGACCGCTGGCATGGTTGAGGCCTATATAGAGTTTTTCGCCGATCTGTGCCAGACCGACATTAGTCAAAAATGCATGCTGCGTCGAAATGATCACGGGGCAGTCGGGGATAGACGAGAGCGGGCAAAACATGCGGTTAGTTGCCGAGAAACTGGCTGGGGAGCGTGGCGGGGAACCGTTGTTTTCTGATCTGGAGTTTACCGCCGGGGCCGGTGAAGCGCTGTTGGTGACGGGTCCGAACGGGGCGGGAAAATCGACCCTCTTGCGAATCATCGCCGGGCTTCTTCCAAGTGCTGCCGGCACCTTGACCGTGGTTGAGGGATCCAAGGCCTCGAAAGACGTAGCGCCGCTTGCCCACTATCTTGGCCATCTCAACGCCATGAAGGCTGTGCTCAGCGTCGAAGAAAATCTGCAGTTCTGGCGCTCGTTCAGTGGCGCGGGGAAACGCTCGGTCACCACGGCGCTCGATCGGGTCGGGCTTGGCGACATCGCGCATTTGCCTTTCGGCTACCTCTCGACGGGACAGAAGCGCCGCGCCAGCATTGCCCGGCTTCTGATCAGCGATCGTCCGTTATGGCTGCTGGACGAGCCGACAGCAGGTTTGGACAAGGCGTCAGAGCTGCAGTTTGCTGGTTTGATGCAGGAACACCTCGGCAATGGCGGCATCGTCATCGCCGCAACACATCTTCCGCTTGGCCTTGAAGTCGCCGGCGAACTTCGGCTGGGAGCGGCCGCCTGATGGGGGCGCTTTTCGTTCGCGAAGTCCGGCTCGGCCTCCGTTCAGGAGCTGGTGTTCTCGTAGGCGTGCTTTTCTTCCTGGCGGTCATTGCTGTTGTTCCGTTCGGCGTGGGGCCCGACCTCAAACTGCTCGCCCGCATCGGCGCCGCGATGTTGTGGATCGGAGCTTTGCTTGCGACCTTGCTCGGTCTTGACCGCCTGTTCCAGGCCGACCGGGACGACGGGTCGCTTGACCTCCTGATCATGGCGTCGGAACGGCACCTTTTGGCGCTGACGGTGCTGGTCAAATGCCTTGCCCACTGGACAGTCAGCGTGCTGCCGCTGGTCATCGCCTCTCCGCTCCTTGGCCTGTTCATGAACATGGAGCCCGCGGCCATCGGCGCAACGAGCCTCACGCTCCTTGTTGGCACACCGGCGATAACCTTGATTGGCGCGGTCGGAGCTGCAGTGGCAGTGTCCTTGCCGCGCGGCGGGCTTCTCGTGTCCGTCATCGTCCTGCCGCTGACCGTCCCCGTCCTCATATTCGGCGTCTCTGCGTCCTATGGCGCAGTTGAAGATCCCGCACCGTTTCTGGCACCTTTCCTTATTCTTGCTGCGATTACGCTGTTTTTTGCAGTGTTGGGGCCGGTTGCTGCAGCAGCGGCGCTAAAATCGTCAGCGGACTGACAGAGAGGTGAATTGCGCAACGGGCACCGGAAAGCTATGAGACGAGGATGAGTGAGACTGTTTCAAAGACCGGACGTTGGATCGACTGGGCAAATCCCACGCGGTTCCTGAGCTTCGCCGGGATCATCCTGCCATGGCTCGGCGCGCTGACGCTGATCGTGCTGGCGATCGGACTCTGGATGTCGATGCAGGCCCCTGACGATTATCAGCAGGGTGCGACCGTCAAGATCATGTTCATCCACGTGCCTTTCGCCTGGCTGTCGATGATGTGCTATTCGATCATGACGATTGCTGCGCTCGGGACCTTGGTCTGGCGCCACCCGTTGGCGGACGTCTCAGCCAGGGCCGCAGCGCCCATCGGCGCCGTCTTCACGGCTCTTGCGCTCATCACCGGTTCACTTTGGGGTAAACCCATGTGGGGGACGTGGTGGGTCTGGGACGCACGGCTGACCTCGGTCTTCGTGCTCTTCCTGATGTATCTTGGCATCATCGCGCTTACCCGCGCCATGGATGATCCGGCCAAATCAGCAAAGGCGACGGCGATCCTCACGCTGGTTGGATTCATCAACATCCCGATTATCAAGTTTTCCGTCGATTGGTGGAACACGCTGCACCAGCCGGCGTCGGTGCTGCGCATGGGCGGGTCAACAATTGACGGGTCGCTGCTTCGGCCGCTTCTCGTCATGGCGATCGGATTTACCCTTCTGTTTTTCACGCTGCACATGATGGCGATGCGCAATGAGATCCGGCGTCGCCGTATCGTCTCCATGCGCCGTGTCGCGGCACGCAACGCTGATCGGAGGCCGAGCCAATGAGCAATCATGCCGGATTCATCATTGCCGCTTATGGCGTATCCTTGATTGCCCTTGCCGTATTGATCTGCTGGATTTTGATAGATCAGCGTCTGCAAAACCGGGCATTGCAGGAATTGGAATCGCGTGGCGTGCGCCGTCGCTCGGATTCCAAAGGTGCCCAATCGTGAGCGGTCAGGAGCGGTTGGAAAAGCCGCCGGCAAAGCGCAATTCGCTTTTCGTCTTCTTGCCGCTTGCCGTTTTCATTGGTCTTGCAGCGATTTTCGCCTTTCAATTGGCGTCCGGGCGTGACGAATCCGTCATTCCTTCGGCCCTGATCGGTAAACCGGCGCCGACACTGTCGTTGCCGGCGATCAATGGTCTGCGGAAGAATGGACAGCCGGTCGCAGGTCTCGATCCGGCGAGCTTCAAGGGTGAGGTGACACTCCTGAATGTCTTTGGTTCCTGGTGTGTGCCATGCCGAGTGGAACATCCGCTCCTAATGCAATTGGCGCAAGACAAGCGGTTCCGACTGGCAGGGCTCAATTACAAGGACAAAACCGAGAACGCGCTCGGATTTCTCAATGATCTCGGAAATCCTTACGCAATGGTTGGCGCCGATACGAACGGCCGAGCCGCGATCGAATGGGGCGTCTACGGCGTGCCCGAAACGTTTCTTGTCGGCCGCGATGGTATCGTGGCCTACAAGCACGTCGGACCGCTGACCGAAGCTTCGATCCGTGATGATCTCATGCCTGCCATAGAGGCCGCGCTAAAGTAAATTAGTAGCTATCCAGCGAGGCGTAGCGCCTGACCCACGCGGCCGCGCGGGTCGCCGCGGTTGCCGTTTTGTCATAGGCATGGGTCAGGGGTAGGGTAATCATCCGATAGCCGAAACTGGTTTTCGCAGCTACCGCAACCGGCGCATCTACGGGGGTCCCGAGCGCAATCGTTTCGATGGGGCGGTCGGGAGCGGGCGCGGGCGCAGTAAAGGCTTTTGCGACCGCCACGCCGGGCACGGATTTTGCCGTGCAAGTGGCTGTAATCAATGGATAATCGACATCGGTGTTCTGGCGTATCTGCTTCTCCAGATCCGCCCGGCAGCTCTCCACCGTTGTCCAGCCGGCATCCGTGGTCTTGATATATTCGCAAATCTTCGCATCGCAGTCGCAACCCAGAAGGGTCATCACGATGAGTGCCGTTTTCATGGCGTGCGCTTTCGAGAATTGGTTGCGTGGCCGCAATTCTTGAGCGCGCATCGCGGCGGGATTTCGTCGCGATCAGGCGAAGGTTATGACCGTTTCCCGCAGGATTGTGGCGAAAACTATTTGCCCTTGTCCCCGGCCTTTTCGGCGGCCGGGTGTTCGATGGAATACTTCATCACAAGTGGCATCTGGGCAAACGTGAATAACAGGGTAAGGGGCATGGTGCCCCAAACCTTGAAGGCGACCCAGAAGTCCGTCGAGAAGCTGCGCCAAATCACTTCGTTCAACACGGCGAGGAACAAAAAGAATATGCCCCAGCGCATGGTGAGCTTACGCCAACCTTCGGCGTTCAGCCGAAAGGCGCTGTCAAAGACATAGCCGAGCAGGGATTTGCCGAAGAAGAGTCCGCCTAGCAGGATCACGCCGAACAGTGTGTTGATGATCGTCGGCTTGATCTTGATGAAGGTCTCGTTATGCAGCCACAACGTCAAGGCGCCGAAGACAAAGACGACAATTCCCGAAACGAGCGGCATGATCGGCAGGCTGCGCAAGAGCAGCCAGGATGTGCCGAGCGCCACCGCCGTTGCAACCATGAACAAAGCCGTTGCAACGAAGATGGGCCCGCCGATATTGGCAAGGAACGGAAAACGTTCGGCCAGCCACTCGCCCCGAGAATTTGCGAAGAAGAAGACCATTAATGGTCCGAGCTCCAGCGCCAGTTTCAGGAAGGGATTGACCTCCTTGTGTGCCGGATCCGCCGGGTCGCGCTCGAATACAGATTGTTCCATTATGCGACTCCCGCGATGGCTTTGGCGAAATCTCTGGCGGCGAAGGGCTCAAGGTCATCGACCTGTTCGCCGACGCCAATGAAATAGACAGGCAATTTGTGTTTGGCCGAGATGGCGACAAGAATGCCACCGCGAGCGGTGCCGTCAAGCTTGGTCATGACTAGGCCGTTCACGCCGGCAATATTCTTGAAGATTTCGACCTGGTTGAGGGCGTTCTGGCCCGTGGTTGCATCGAGCGTCTGCAAGACGGTATGCGGTGCCTCGGGATCATTTTTGCCGAGGACACGAACGATCTTCGCAAGTTCTTCCATCAGTTCCGCCCGATTTTGCAGCCGGCCTGCGGTATCGATGATGAGGACGTCGCTTCCAGCTTCCTTGGCCTGCTTCCAGGCGTCGAAGGCGAGACCCGCAGCATCTGCGCCGAGCTTGGACGAGACGACGGGCGCGCCTGTGCGCTTGCCCCAGATATGCAGCTGTTCGATGGCAGCGGCGCGGAACGTATCCCCAGCAGCCAGCATGACGCTCAATCCGCCCGCCGTCAGCTTGGCAGCAAGCTTGCCGATCGTCGTGGTCTTGCCAGTGCCGTTGACGCCGACCACGAGGATGACATGCGGTTTGTGCGAAAGATCGAGCTCCAGTGGTTGGGCGACCGGGCCTAGCACCTTTTCGATTTCCGACGCCATGATGGCACGCACCTCGTCGGTGCTGATGTCCTTGCCATAGCGCGTCGCGCTCAAGGCATCGGTGACGCGAATGGCGGTCTCCATGCCGAGATCCGCCTGGATGAGAACGTCCTCGAGGTCCTGGAGTGTGTCTTCATCGAGCTTGCGCTTGGTAAAGATGCCGCCGATCGAATCGCCAAGCTGCAGCGACGAGCGCGACAATCCCTTGCGCAGGCGCTCGAACCAGGAAACCCGCTTCGCCGGTTCAGTGGGGAGGGGTTCGTCGAGCTTCTTTTCCTCGACCGCCTTGCTGACTGTCACCTTGGTCGTCGAAGGCTTGGCGACGGGTAGAGGAGCTTCGCTCAGTACTTCAGGTTCGATGTCTGCCGTCGGCGCTTCAGGCGCCGGGATTTCGACGGGTTCGATGTCCGCGTCATCCATCGGGCCGGGAATCAGGTCGGCCACGACTTCGACAGGGGCCTCGGCCTCCGCAGGCGCCGCCTCAGGTTCTGCTGGCACGGGAACAGGTTCGGGCTCGACCGGGGCTTCGAAAGATTGGGGAACAACCAGCGTTTCGGAGGCGGCGGGTTCGATCGCTTCTGTTGCGACGACCTCGACCTGCTCCACCACGACAGCGGGAATTTCCGGCAGGATTTCAGGTTCAGGTTCGGGCAGGATCTCCGGTTCGGACAGAAGTTCGTCCGCAACGGGCGACTCAACTTCAATCGCACCGAGCGCTTCGGTGGGCAAAGCGGCTGCCTCTTCCACCACTTCGTCTAAAGGTTGTTCTGGTGCAGCCCTCGCTTCCGCAGGCGCCTCGAGGCTTTCGGGAGCCTCGTACGCGATTTGCCGTTCTTCGGCCGGAACCTCTTCGACCTCCTTCTTGCCGAAGGAAAAAATCTTCTTGATAAAACCCAGAGCCATGAATGCTGCTTTGCCCGTTATGCTGCGCGCCGGTCTTGATGGGTGGCCAGCAGCTTGTTACCGTCATGTGCGGTGATGGTGCGCTCGATGATTTGTCCGGCATCGCCGCCCGCTACGCCTACAAGGGTAAAGCCTTCGGTACGTCCGATCCCGTCGCGTTCGATAAGTATTTTCTGCGTCGTCCCAACGAGAGTCTCAAGGTGCCGTCGATAGGCGGCATCGCCGGCGGCACGCAGTCGGGCGGCACGTGCCTTGACGATCTGGCGATCGACTTGAGGCATGCGGGCGGCCGGGGTTCCCTTGCGCGGGCTGAATGGAAAGACGTGGAGATTCGTCAGGCCGCATTCTTCGACAATCCGGATCGAATTTTCGAACATGTCATCCGTTTCGGTTGGAAAACCGGCTATGATATCGGCGCCGAAGACAATGTCGCGACGCAACTTGCGGACCTCGGCGCAGAATTCGATCGAATTCTCGCGGGCATGACGGCGCTTCATGCGCTTCAGGACCATGTTGTCGCCGGATTGCAACGACAAATGCAAATGCGGCATCAGCCGCGGCTCTGTAGCAAGCACCTCCATTAGGTCGTCATCGGCTTCGATCGAGTCAATGGACGAAAGGCGCAGCCGCTCGAGATCCGGCACCGATTTCAAAACGGTCTTGACCAACTTGCCGAGGCGTAGGTTGCCCGGCAGGTCGGGACCGTAGCTCGTCATGTCGACGCCTGTCAGCACAACCTCGGCATATCCGTTTCCGACGAGCCGCTTCACTTGTTCGACGACGCCGCCCATCGGCACCGAACGGGAGTTGCCGCGACCGTAGGGGATGATGCAGAAGGTGCAGCGGTGGTCGCAGCCGTTCTGGACCTGCACGAAGGCACGGGCACGGCCTTCGATTGCGTCGACCATGTGTGATGCGGTCTCCCGTACCTCCATGATGTCGTTAACGCGCACTTTCTCGAACTGGTTCACTCCGAAATCCGGCAACATCCGGTAGGAATTGGACTTGAGTTTTTCCTCATTGCCGAGAATGAGGTCGACCTCGCTCATCGCTGCGAATTCGGCGGCCTCCGTCTGCGCGGCACAGCCGGTGACGATGATCCTTGCATCGGGATTGTCGCGGCGCGCCTTGCGGATGGCTTGCCGCGCCTGCCGCACCGCTTCGCTGGTAACGGCGCAGGTATTGAAAATGATGGCGCCATTTTCAAGCGCACCGAGGCCGGCTGCATCGGCTTCGCGCTTCATCACTTCCGACTCGTAGGTGTTGAGCCGGCAGCCGAACGTAACGACGTCGACAGCCATCAGGCGGCTCCCTGAGATGGCGACGGTTTCTCGCGCTGCCATGCGCCTGTTTCAGGGTCGAGGCTGCCCGCAAATTCCCATTCGACCGGTCCTGTCATGATGACGTGATCGTTGTCGAGCCATTCGATCAACAACGGGCCGCCGGGGACCGTAACGGTAACGGTACGTTCTGTCCGGCCGGTCCTTGCGGCGGAGACCGCAGCGGCGCAGGCGGCCGAACCGCAGGCGCGCGTGAGTCCCGCTCCACGTTCCCATGTGCGCAGTGTCATGGCAGTGCGGCTGGTGACATGGGCAACGGAAATATTGGCCCGTTCCGGAAAGATCGGATGGTTCTCGAGAAGCGGCCCGAAGCGCTCGAGCTCATAGGTCCAGACGTCCTGATCGACCCAGAAGATCGCGTGCGGATTGCCCATGCTTGCGACGGAGGGCGAATGCAACACGGGCGCGTCGATGGGCCCGATCTGGAGTTCAATCCGGCGCGTATCATGGAACGGTTCGGAAAGAGGAATGTCTCGCCAGTCAAAGCGGGGCGTTCCCATGTCGACCGATATCAGACCGTCGGGGTGCTCCTGCGCGGTGAGGATTCCGGCGATGGTCTCGAAGGTGAACTCGCGCCGCCCGGTTTCGGCACTCAACGCCTGCACGACGCAGCGCATGCCATTGCCGCAGGCCTGCGCCTGACTGCCGTCGGAATTGATGATCTCGATATAGGCCTCCGTACCGCTTGTTCGCGGGCTGTGAATGGCCATGATCTGGTCGAACTTTGTCGCTGCGTCGCGATCAAGAGCGATAGCGGCTTGCGGCGAAATACGATCGGCACGGCCGCGCATATCGGCAACGATGATTTCGTTACCGAGGCCGTTCATTTTCGCAAATTGCGCCTGTCTTGCCATGCCGTTCTTTGCCTAGTGCCGTCACTTGCCATTCATAGAGGGCCTATATGGCGGAATTGGTGGAAAATTGCCAGTGCCGGCAAAAATCAAAGGTGTCGCGGCGATGAATGCGGTGTTGCTCGATTTGTTCACGACACGCGCACGAGGAGCTTGCCGAAATTGCGGCCCTTGAGGAGACCCATGAAAGCTTCCGGCGCGTTGGCGAGACCGTCGACGATGTCTTCACGATATCTGACCTTGCCGGTGCGCAGCCATTCGGACATTTCCCTCAGGAAGGCCGGACGCTGATCGGCAAATTCCCGGTAGATAAAACCACGGATTGTCAGGCTTTTCACGAGGATGCTGCGCATCAGCCGCGGCAACCGGTCCGTTTGCGACGAAGTCGCACCGTTGTATTGCGAGATCAGGCCGCAGACGGGCACGCGCGCGAACGTGTTGAGCAATGGAAAGACCGCGTCCCAAACCGGGCCGCCGACATTTTCGAAGTAGACGTCGACCCCATTCGGACAAGCGCGCTGCAACTGCTCAGGAAAATCGGGCGCACGGTGATCGATTGCTGCATCAAATCCCAAGACATCCTTCACGAATGCACATTTTTCCGCTCCCCCTGCGATGCCGACGGCGCGCGCCCCCTTGATCCTGGCGATCTGGCCGACCGCTGAGCCAACCGGACCGCTTGCTGCGGCAACGACCACTGTCTCGCCGGGTTGCGGACGACCGATAGTCAGGAGGCCCGTATAGGCGGTGAGCCCGGGCATGCCGAGTATGCCGAGCGCGGTCGAGACCGGCGCGAGCGCTGGGTCGAGCTTCAAAAGTCCTCCGCCATCGGAAAGTGCATGGCTTTGCCATCCCGAATGCGAAAGCACAGTGTCGCCAACAGCGAAATCCGGATTGTTGCTGGCGATGACTTCGGCGACCGTTCCACCCTCCATCACAGCGTCGATCTCGACCGGCGCGGCGTAGGATTTCGCGTCGTCCATGCGGCCCCGCATATAAGGATCAAGCGAAAGGAAAAGAATCTTCAGCAATACCTCGCCCGTGCCCGGACGAGGTATTGCCAGGGCCTCAATGCGAAAGTTCTCCGCCGTCACGGTTCCTTGGGGACGCGACGCAAGAACGATACGGGTGTTGCGCACTTCTGACATGATTGGCTCCATACTTGGAAAACCCTAAACTAGCGCCCGTGCCTCGAACTCCGCAATCGTTGGACGTGGACGCAAGTAGGTCACGGAGGATTGCCGCCATAAGACTTTGTTCACCTTGAAATGGTTGAATTGGTTAATTGCGCCGAACTTCCTTCGGAGCATCTACGCGTTCAAGGTGTGGCGATATTGTCATTTCCAACGATTTTTGCGGTTTCTTGCCGGCGAATTGGCTTCAAACGCGGCGGTTTTTTGAATGTGCGGGTTGAAATTTCACCGCGATCACCTTTGTATCGCGGGTAACAATGCCAAATGAAGACGTATTCCAGAGTTCGAATGCGCAGATGGAGAGTTGAGGTTATGGGGTCTTTGAAAGTCAATTTGCTTACCGTTGCCGCTGTGGGCATGGTACTGGCAGGATGCCAGAGTTCGCGGCTTGACAACGTGTCGCCGGGCCCCGCACCACTCCAACCCGCGCCGTCGGGCACTGTTAGCCAGAGCCAGTTGCCGCCGCCCGGAGGTGCAAACCAATTTCCGACCGCGCCGACGACGGGGACGCCTGCAACCGGTGCGCAAGGAAACACCCAGGTGGCCGCCGTGCCGCCCGAAAACGCGCCGGATCTGACCGCAGGCAGCGTCGCCGGCGTCTGGAACGCTTCCATGGGTGGCCAGAGCTGCAAGATTGCGACGCCGCAGACCAAGTTCGGGCAGGGGTACCGGGCCGGTCCGCTGCGGTGCCCGGGCGAACTTGCCAACCTTTCGTCGTGGGCCGTTAGCGGCAAGCAGCTGACGCTTTATGATGCAGCCGGCGGTACAGTCGCCAAGCTTTATTCCTCGGGCCAGTCGAGCTTTGATGGCCAGACATCCGGTGGGCAGGCGCTGCGCCTGTCGCGATAAACGAGTACGGTGCGCTGGACACTTGAACGGCGCGCCCGGAGACTGCACCGCGCATGTCGCACGACAATCTGAAAGTCTTTCCTTCGGTCCGCGAGCGCTATGATGCGCTCGTGTCTGGGGGTGACATCGAAGCCGACCCGGCACAGCAACGGCTGGCAGATCGCTTTGACCGGCTCATCCATGAGCTTGCCACGACGCGGCTCGCGACCAAATCCAGCGCTCTGGGTTGGCTCTTCAGCCGGAAGGCGCCGCGGCGCGAGATCATCAAAGGGCTTTATGTCTACGGCGAGGTGGGTCGCGGCAAGACGATGCTGATGGATATGTTCCACCAACTCGTTCCAGCCAAACGCAAGAGGCGCGCACATTTCCTCGATTTCATGGCCGATGTGCATGAACGCATCAACGCGCATCGCCAGGCGCTCAAGAACGGCGACACCAAGCAGGAAGATCCGATTCCGCCTGTTGCGGAGGCGTTGGCGGAGCAGGCATGGGTTTTGTGCTTCGACGAATTCACTGTCACTGACATCGCCGACGCCATGATCCTGTCGCGATTGTTCCGTGCGTTGTTCGAGCGTGGCGTCGTTCTGGTTGCAACCTCGAATGTCGAGCCAGACAATCTTTATCGTGATGGCCTCAACAGGCAGCTCTTCCTGCCCTTCGTTGGTCTGCTCAAGTCGCACGTCGATGTCGTTAATCTCGACGCCCGTACCGATTATCGCCTGGAAAAGCTCAATCACCTGCCCGTCTACCTGTCACCGTTGAGCGTGGAGACGAAGCGACAAATGGACGAAGCCTGGCATGCTGCGACAGACGGAGCGATTGTCGCCCCGGATAGTCTTAAAGTGAAGGGCCACGCCGTTACCATACCGCACGCCGCGCGTGGCGCCGCGCGTTTCAGCTTCGCCGACCTGTGTTCAAAGCCACTCGGGGCAGCGGATTACATGGCCATCGTCGAACGCTACCGCACGATCTTCATCGACGACGTGCCCGTCCTCGACCATCCGAGGCGCAACGAGGCCAAGCGCTTTATCATTCTCATCGATATCTTGTATGGCAATCAGGTCCATGTGGTGATGTCCGCCGCCGCTTCACCTGACAAGCTCTACCATGCGAAAACGGGCACCGAGGCCTTCGAGTTTGATCGTACGGCTTCACGTTTGTTCGAAATGCAAAGTGAGGAATATATTGCTTCGACCGGCTCAACCAGCCCTCGTCCGGAGGCCAAATCGGCCGGGATTTGACCGGGCCAATCAGAAGAAGATTGGGTCGAAACCTTTCATCAATTTGACAAATTACACATGCTAGAAATGCCAGCACATCTGCCAGAGCAAATCAAACTAAATTGACGTTTACGTAAATCCCATTAAATCTAAACGATTGAATTTATTGAGGTGAAAATTTTCGGTTGAGTTATTTTTCAAAGAGGAATATTCGAACGTCCCAACGCAAGGGCATGTTGTCATAGGTTTGCCGTCTGGCGGCTTGACTATCGAAGTATGTTCTTAGGCGTCCGTCAAGACTTCAGATCAAGGAAGCAACCAGCATGGCACGTAACAAAATCGCCCTCATCGGTTCAGGCATGATCGGTGGAACGCTTGCACATCTGATCGGGCTCAAGGAGCTCGGCGACATCGTGCTCTTCGACATCGCCGAGGGCATGCCCCAGGGCAAGGCACTGGATATCGCCCAGTCTTCGCCCGTCGATGATTTCGACGCCAAACTTGTCGGCGCCAATGACTACTCCGCCATTGAAGGTGCAAACGTCGTCATTGTCACCGCCGGCGTGCCGCGCAAGCCGGGCATGAGCCGCGACGACCTTCTTGGCATCAACCTCAAGGTCATGGAGCAGGTCGGGGCAGGCATCAAGAAGTATGCCCCCGGCGCTTTTGTCATCTGCATCACCAATCCGCTTGATGCGATGGTCTGGGCACTGCAGAAGTTTTCCGGCCTGCCGAAGAACATGGTTGTCGGCATGGCCGGCGTTCTCGACAGCGCCCGTTTTCGCTATTTCCTTGCCGAAGAGTTCAAGGTTTCGGTCGAGGACGTTACGGCGTTCGTGCTTGGCGGCCACGGCGACTCGATGGTGCCGCTGACGCGCTATTCCACGGTTGCCGGGATTCCCCTGCCGGACCTCGTCAAGATGGGCTGGACCAGCCAGGAAAAGCTCGATCAGATCGTGCAGCGCACGCGTGACGGCGGCGCCGAGATCGTCGGCCTTCTCAAGACCGGCTCGGCCTACTACGCCCCCGCAGCGTCCGCCGTCCAGATGGCTGAAGCTTATCTTAAGGACAAGAAGCGCGTTCTGCCCGTCGCGGCCCATCTCTCCGGCCAGTACGGCGTCAAGGACATGTATGTTGGCGTACCCGTCGTCATCGGTGCAGGCGGCGTTGAGCGCGTCATCGAGATCGATCTCAACAAGACTGAAGAAAAGGCCTTCGAAAATTCCGTCGCGTCTGTTGCAGGGCTCTGTGAAGCCTGCATCGGCATCGCTCCGAACCTCAAATAATCCGGCCCCCGGAAATTCTGAAACAATCCTCCGTTGCGCGTGAGGGTTTTTCGAGAGGAAACAGCTAAATGAATATTCACGAATATCAGGCAAAGCGTCTGCTGCACACGTTTGGTGCGCCGATTGCCAACGGCGTTGCCGTTTATTCCGTCGAACAGGCGGAAGAATGGGCAAAGACGCTGCCGGGTCCGCTTTATGTGGTCAAGAGCCAGATTCATGCGGGCGGTCGCGGCAAGGGCAAGTTCAAGGAACTTGGCCCGGACGCGAAGGGTGGCGTTCGCCTCGC
>NZ_JBBNAM010000010.1:0-1560 GCF_037994425.1 Phyllobacterium sp. | reverse complement strand
ATTCCTTTACAAGGTTCGATATATTGTGACAGCGAGAACGGCCTTATGCCGCTTCGTCCTTCCGGGCATAGGCGCCGAAAACGCGGGCAAGCTGACCTGCCGGTGCGTTGACGATCTGAGCGATGCGTGTAGCCGGGGTCTGGATCATGCCAACCAGCTTTGCGCGCAACTCGTCGAGTGACGGAAGTGCGGCCAGAGCCTTTACACCTTCCGGGTCGAGAGTCGTTGCTCCCATCGAGCCACCGAGGATGACGAGCTTTTCGTTACCCTTGGCAAATTCGATGGCGATCTTTGGTGCCGTAATCGGATCGTTGGAATAGGCAACGAGCGTCTGACCTGTGAACAGGTCAGCGATGCCTTCCGAATCCGTGCCCTGAAGAGCGATCTTGGCAAGGCGGTTCTTCGCGACTTTAACGGTACCACCAGCATCACGCATCTTGGAGCGAAGGTCGCCCAGCTGCGCAACGGTGAGACCGGTATAGTGGGCCACGACAACTGAACCAGAGTCCTTGAAGACCCCATTCAGCCACGCGACGAATTCGCGCTTTTCCGCTTTTTCCACTGTCTCTCTCCATTTGGCAGAAACGCATGATTGCGCCCCTGCCGGGTTGCCTTTTGCTGCAAGGGGCCAGTCCGAAGACCGGAACCAAACAACACTTGAGGATCCTGTCCCCCTTGCTTCGCCGGATTGGCTGCAAGCTAAAGGCAACTACGGTTCGAACCTTGTTTTTCGGGCTCTCGCCCTCAAACCTGGTTGTTCCACGTCTCATGCGGGTTCATACGAATTAAGGCGAACCACCCGCAATCTCGGACAGGATAACCGGACTTTCATCCGGTTATCCAGACCCCGAAGGGCCTGGAATTCTTTTCATCTCAAACGCTTGGGCTTGAGAATTGAAGCATTGGTTACGCGCTGCGTACCGTTGCTGGATCGATCTTCACGCCAGCACCCATCGTCGACGAAATCGCGACGCGCTTGACGTATTCACCCTTGGCGCCAGCCGGCTTTGCCTTGGTGACGGCATCGGCGAACGCCTTGATGTTCTCTTCGAGAGCCTTGGCGTCGAACGAAGCCTTGCCAACGCCTGCATGAATGATACCGGCCTTCTCGACACGGAACTCGACGGCACCGCCCTTCGAGGCCTTGACGGCAGCGGTCACGTCAGCGGTAACCGTACCGACCTTCGGGTTCGGCATCATGCCACGCGGGCCGAGAACCTTACCGAGACGACCGACCAGCGGCATCATGTCCGGTGTGGCGATGCAGCGATCGAAATCGATCTTGCCGCCATTGACGATCTCGAACAGATCTTCCGCACCGACGATGTCGGCGCCCGCCTTCTTGGCTTCTTCTGCCTTGTCGCCGCGGGCAAAAACAGCCACGCGCACCGTGCGGCCAGTGCCATTCGGCAGGTTGACAACACCGCGGACCATCTGGTCGGCATGGCGGGGGTCAACGCCGAGATTCATTGCTACTTCGATCGTCTCGTCGAACTTGGCAACCGCACGCTCCTTGACCATGGCGATAGCCGAGGTCAGGTCATACAGCTTGTTACGGTC
>NZ_JBBNAM010000009.1:0-2199 GCF_037994425.1 Phyllobacterium sp. | reverse complement strand
CCATCGGCAATGAGGAAGCCCGACGAACGCAGATGATCGGCGATCACGCGATGGCTGGCGCGGAACTTGCCCTCGGCCTTGACGCCGGTCGCCTCTTCCGAAGCGTGGATCAGCGTCTGGAACAGATCGATATCGTAATTGTCATGCTTGCCCTGGAGCACCGCAGCGAGGCGTTCGAGGCCCATGCCGGTGTCGATCGATGGACGCGGCAGGTCGATGCGCTGCTCCTTCGTCACCTGCTCGAACTGCATGAAGACCAGGTTCCAGATTTCAATGAAGCGGTCGCCATCTTCATCGGCGCTGCCAGGAGGACCGCCCCAAATCTCCGAGCCGTGATCGTAGAAGATTTCGGAGCATGGCCCGCAGGGACCCGTATCGCCCATCGCCCAGAAATTGTCGCTGGTGGCGATGCGGATGATCCTTTCCTCGGGAAGACCGGCAATCTTCTTCCAGAAACCGGCCGCAGCATCGTCCGTGTGATAGACCGTGACAGTCAGCTTGTCCTTCGGAAGGCCGAACTCCTTCGTGATCAGGTTCCAGGCGAGCGAGATCGCCTCTTCCTTGAAATAATCGCCAAAGGAAAAGTTGCCGAGCATTTCGAAGAAGGTGTGATGACGCGCGGTGTAGCCAACATTGTCGAGGTCGTTGTGCTTGCCGCCGGCCCGAACGCATTTCTGCGATGTCGTGGCGCGGCTGTACGGCCGCTGTTCGATGCCGGTAAAGACGTTCTTGAACTGCACCATGCCGGCATTGGTAAACATCAGCGTCGGGTCGTTGCGTGGCACGAGCGGGCTCGACGCCACGATCTCATGGCCGTTCTTCTTGAAATAGTTCAGAAATGTCGACCGGATCTCGTTGACGCCACTCATGCTGCTTTGCCTTCTGACTTCTTGCATCCAAACGGAATTGGCCCCTTTCCTTGCGAAGGAGCGGAACGAAACGCTTGTAGCGACGCGGCCGCGTGCTGTCCAGAAAATCCCTAATGCGCCTCGCGAGTTGGCACAGCCCAAAAATCAAAACCCGCAGCCGTTTCCGGATGCGGGTTTGAAGTCCAAAACTGGTGCGGCCTGCTTGAAGCTCAGCCTTCGGCGGCGTCGAGACCGTCGTCCTCTTCACCGGCACCCTTGTCAAGCATCTGTTCAGCGATGAGACCGGCATTCTGGCGCAGCGCCAGCTCGATCTCATTGGCGATTTCCGGATTTTCCTTGAGGAACAGTTTCGCATTGTCGCGACCCTGACCGAGACGCTGCGAACTATAGGAGAACCACGAACCCGACTTCTCGACGATACCGGCCTTGACGCCGAGATCGACCAGTTCGCCCGTTTTCGAAACGCCCTCGCCATACATGATGTCGAATTCGACCTGCTTGAAGGGCGGAGCCAGCTTGTTCTTGACGACCTTGACGCGCGTCTGGTTACCGACGACCTCGTCGCGCTCCTTGAGCGAGCCGATGCGGCGGATATCGAGACGAACGGAAGCATAGAATTTCAGCGCATTGCCGCCCGTCGTCGTTTCCGGCGAACCGAACATCACGCCGATCTTCATACGGATCTGGTTGATGAAGATGACCATGCAGTTGGAACGGGAAATGGAAGCCGTAAGCTTGCGCAGCGCCTGGCTCATCAGACGGGCCTGCAGACCCGGCAGTGAATCGCCCATTTCGCCCTCGATTTCCGCCCGTGGCGTCAGCGCCGCCACGGAATCGACGACGAGAACGTCGATGGCGCCGGAGCGAACCAGCGTATCGGTGATTTCAAGCGCCTGTTCGCCCGTGTCCGGCTGCGAAATCAGGAGGTTCTCAAGATCAACGCCAAGCTTGCGGGCATAGACGGGATCGAGTGCGTGCTCAGCGTCGACGAAGGCGCAGATGCCGCCCTTCTTCTGCGCCTCGGCAATCGTATGCAGGGCAAGGGTCGTCTTGCCTGAGCTTTCAGGCCCATAAATCTCGACGATGCGGCCCTTCGGCAAGCCGCCGACGCCAAGGGCGATATCGAGCGACAGCGAGCCGGTCGGAACCGTTTCGATCTCCACAACCTGCTCATTGCGGCCAAGCCGCATGATCGAGCCCTTACCAAAGGCCCTCTCGATCTGGGACAATGCCGCATCCAGCGCTTTCGTTTTATCCACCGAATTACCCTCAACCAACCGCAATGAATTTTGAGCCATGTTACACTACCCCTGTGTTATCCATGAAGTCC
>NZ_JBBNAM010000008.1:0-14692 GCF_037994425.1 Phyllobacterium sp. | reverse complement strand
CCAGCAAGTTCATGAAATTCAACGTTTCTAAGGTAGATGACAAGCGGCACGTCCTGAGCTTGCAGGGCTTTTCCGATCGGCACCGATTTATGGCATTGCACGACTGCGACGTCCGGCTTGAGCCGTTTGACGGCGAAGGCTGCCGCCTCCCAGGGAAACCAGGCCCTGACGACAGGGTATCCCGGAAAACTGTCGATTGTGGCGCGCTGCCCCGTGATTTTCATCTTGGCACGCGCTTTGAATCCGAACATCCCTTCGCCGAACAAAGCAGCCAGCACCGCCGCTTCATGTCCGTGCGCGCGCAATTGCTCGACCAAGTGATGGGTGCTGGATTGAACGCCGCCGCTGAACTGTGGAGTGTATCCATTACCGCCCGCAAAAAGAACATTCATCGTCGTTCCTCGTTGTCCTTTTCCGACCCTGCAAGCTTCGAGACACCAGCAGGAACGTGTGATATATGCAACCCCCGCATAGCCTACGCCGCCTTTCTGCCGATACTGTGATACTGAAGCCCATGGCGGGCGATGACCTTGGGGTCATAAAGGTTGCGTCCATCAAAGATGACGGGTGTCGTCAAGGCGTCCCGCATCAGATCAAACGATGGTGCACGAAAACTTTTCCATTCCGTTGCGATGAGCAGGGCGTCAGCGCCACGCAGCGCCGCTTCCTTGGTTCCGCAAAGAAGCAAGTCGCTGCGCTGGCCGTAAATGCTCTGGCATTCCTGCATTGCCTCCGGGTCAAATGCCTGCACGGTTGCGCCGGCCTGCCAAAGGGCCTCCATGAGCGTGCGCGAGGGCGCCTCGCGCATGTCGTCCGTGTTTGGCTTGAAGGCCAGACCCCAGAGTGCAAATGTCTTGCCCTTGAGACTTCCCTTGAAATAGCGATTAACCTTGTCGAACAGGATCGATTTTTGTTCAGTGTTCCGCTCATCCACCGCTTTGAGCATCTTGGCGTCGAAGCTGATGCCATCTGCCGTCTTGATCATGGCGCGAATATCCTTCGGAAAACATGAGCCGCCATAGCCCATGCCTGGATAGATGAAGTCGTATCCGATGCGTGGATCGCTGCCGATACCCTTGCGGACTTCTTCGATATCGGCACCGAGCCGTTCTGCCAGACCGGACATCTCATTCATGAAGCTGATCTTGGTCGCGAGAAGGCAATTGGCTGCATATTTTGTAAATTCGGCGCTGCGCACATCCATCACGATCATTTTCTCGTGATTGCGGCTGAACGGCGCGTAAAGCTCCCGCATGACTTTTTCGGTATCAGGATTGCCGGTCCCGACAATGATCCGATCGGGTTTCATGCAATCGGGCACGGCCGAGCCTTCTTTGAGGAATTCCGGATTCGAGACGACATCGAACTCAAGGTCTTCGCGCTCTCTCGCCTTGAGCATCTCGGCGATCGTCGAGCGTATTTGCTCGCAGGTGCCTACCGGTACCGTCGACTTGCTGACGATGATTTTCGGCTCGTCCATGTCGCGTCCAATTTTTTCGGCAACGTCGAGCACATATTTGATGTCGGCCGATCCGTCCTGGCTCTGAGGTGTGCCGACCGCACTCATCAGAATCTTGCCGTGCTTGATCGCCGCCGTCGCATCGGTCGTGAACCTGATGCGGCCCGCAGCATGATTTTCCCTGACAAGACTCTCAAGGCCCGGCTCGTGGATCGGGATGAGCCCCTGATTGAGCCGTTCTACCTTTTCGGCGTCAATGTCGACGCACAAGACATGGTGCCCCACCTCAGCAAGCACCGCAGCCTGCACGAGACCGACATAGCCAATTCCAAAAACTGTCAACTTCATCTGGTGGGTTCCTTTGCAAGACGCCGGAGCCCCTTGGAGCCGGTCGCTTCAACTTGGCTTCTGATCGCACTAAAGTCACAGGCCTTGCGGACTGCCTCAAAAACAGTCCATTCGCGTCAGTCACTGCAATTGTTCAGCTATGTCAGTAGCTGCCTTTGGCCAAGCAAACGACAGGTACGGTCTTGATGATAATGCGCAAGTCCAGGGCCAGGGACCAGTTCTCGACGTAATGCCGGTCAATCGCCACCCGGGTGTCGTATGATACGTCGTTGCGTCCGCTTATCTGCCACAATCCCGTCAGCCCTGGGCGTGATCTGAGATAAAATACCGCGGCGCTGCCATAATTCTCCAGTTCGTCGCGTACAACTGGACGGGGCCCGACAATGCTCATATGGCCCTGAAGGATATTGATGATCTGCGGCAGTTCATCGAGGCTCAACTTTCTGAGCACAGCGCCAACGCGGGTTACACGAGGATCGTCTTTGAGCTTGCGGGTGGTATCCCACTCGGCCTTCGCCTCCGGGTTGGCTCCGAAGTGGCTGGCCAGCACGGCGTCGCCGTCCTCGACCATTGTCCGGAATTTGAGGCACTGGAATGTGCAGCCTCCGCGCCCAATCCGGCGATGGCCATAAAGCACTGAACCACCATCGGAAAAGCGCACGAGAAGTGCAACGAGCAAGAACAGTGGGCTGAGGACGATGAGACCCGTCAAAGCGCCGGCAATATCAAATCCGCGCTTTACAAATCCACCCAGGACTGGCTCGAAATTGGTATCGACCTGCGGAAACGTCAAGTCGGTCGATTTGATTGAATCGCTCATGGCACAACTCCAGGTCGGTAGTCCAATTGCTGATGCGACGATACCAAAAGGGTACATCAAATTGATGATGCGACGATATCGAAAGGGAACCTACATCAATTGATCAGTCAAAAATATGATGCATTGCAACACAAAAGATTACAGAAGATTAAGATTTTTGAAATACTTGGTTTTGGCCACAAAATGCCCATAAATTGCCCATTTTTTGACCTTTTTGACTATTGATTGCCCGCATTTGCCTCCGCCTGTTGGGTTGCAGCCGCAAGCATAATTGGTCGCAAAGCTCGGGTTTTGCTGCAAAGCAATAAATTTGTGGCATGCGCATCAAAGTCGCGCTACATTTGGCAACGTTCGGAGCGATAATCGATGGGTCGGTGTATGATCCAGTTACGGCAAAGTCCCGCTTGCCAAGTGATAGCCCTCGGTCCCGCAGCGTCCATCATCGCGCCCTTGGCAGCAGCCACACTCGCTCACCGACTCAACGTGCTACGCGCAATTGGCGTGAAGAACGCGGCGCGTCGGCCCGCGATGTGGAAGCCGGCTCTGTCTTTCAGACCCAGGGAGTCTGGCCGAAAATCAACACTTGCCACGATGCAACGGAACAAACTCACTCACCTTCGAAAGGATGACACCCGAAATTTCCGACAGAACCGCGAGGTTATGTCCCTCGGTCAATGAAGAGGAGAAAAGAATGTCCGAATTGATCACCAGTGAGCAACTGACACGGATGGTTGAAAACTTCCGCGCCAACGCAACACAATATCAAGCCGGCGAAAGGACCTTCGACTTCAAGCCCGTTGTGAAATTGTGCAAGCCGAAAGACAGGGCAACGTGGTTGTTGACCGAATACGATCCTGACTTCGACATTCTGTTTGGCTTATGCGATTTGGGGTTTGGATTTCCGGAGCTCGGGAATGTTCCACTGGAAGAGTTTCAGTTTGCTGCCGATGCAACCGAGATAAAGGCCGACACCACATTTCAGGCGGCAAAAACATTGAGCGAATATGCGGCTGACGCGCTGAAGAGACGGTTATATCGTTGTTTGACAGAGCGTTGGTGCCAGCCTTGCGATACACCGATGTTCCAATCATGGCAAAACGCTCCCGCAATCTGCTGGTGTGAGGTAGATCGGCAACGACTATTGTTGCCCCGCCAAACGGGTTGCGTGCATCATCCTGAGCCCAGCGCGTTGCGGGATGGCGATGAGACCGGCCGAATAATAAAGCAGGAACGACCCGATCGTATAAGGCTGGATGAAGTCGATTTCGAAGAACGAGCGGATCAACAATAACAGCGCGATACCAAACATAAGGTGGGCTTGCGGGGTGTATTCCTCTGTCAAAAGACGCACAAGGAACCCTAGCACGACACCCACGATGACCAGACAGATCAGAACAAAGCCAACATATCCAAGTTCGACGAGCACCTCGATATAGGTATTGTGGAAATGGAATCCGCTGCGCGCAGTGATGTAAAACTCGTTCCATAACCGCTCGGCCTCAGAAAATCCTTGTACCCAATAGGCCTGATATCCAATTCCCATGAGTGGCGATTGATGAGATGCTCTAAGTCCCTCTTGCCAAAGATATGTACGCCCGGTGAGGGTGGAATTCTTGCCGAAGGCACCGAGCACCAGATCAATCGCGCCGGAATTGATGGCCACGGCCATAAGGACCAGCGCGATGGCAAGACCAAACAGAAAAAAGGATCGACGGTTTTTCGGCGAGAATTTCAATACAATGCCAACAACCGCGGTAATGACGAGAGTAGCAAGCGTTGCAATGACAGAGGTGGCCGAACTGGAAGCCACCAAGCAATAGGCTGACAGGATACCGCAGAGCAGGGCGATGCAACGCCACAACCTGCTGGTGCGGACAATAAGGAAACTTGCGAAAACGAAATAGACACCCAAGGAGGCGAAAAAGCCGAGTTGATTCTTGGAGGAGAACGCACCCACAAAACTGTAGGAACCGTCCAGGGGATCATAGTGGTAATCGCCGAACCCAAGCGAATAGAGCAGGACCAGTGCGACACCGATGCTTACCCCGCTTAAGAAGGTACGCGCGTCGATGGTGCGAGATGCAATCAACGCACAGATGATCGTTGTCACATACTGGATGCCCGCACGCAGGGTAACACCGGGAGCGGCCGACCAAGTGAACGACATGCAGGCGAAGATGGCAAAGGGTAAAATCCAGTAAAAGCGCGCGTAATTGCCGATCACTTTTCGATAGTCGACCAAAACAAGAGGCAACCACAGCGCGTAAAAAAATAGAATGGATAAAAATCCAAAGAGTGTCGAATAGGCAAAGACGAACACAGACAGGGCGACGGCGAGCGTTCCATACCAAATATTCTTGCCTGGCTCGACAAGCAGCGATTTTGCAATTCTCATCGTGACAATGTCCGTATGGGATCCTTGCGTTTTCTCTTGGATCTATGTCTTTTTTGGTCGTTTAAAGGCGCTTCGAGCTTGTGTGCGTCCTCAAGGTAACGTCAAAAATCTCGCACTGTTGAAACGTTTTGTAAAACTCCAAAGGACGCGCGATGGCTTTTGGAGGTTGAAGCTGCTGCAAAAGCCGGGTTCAGCAATGCGACTTGACAGGGATCAAACCGCAACGAACCATTGCACTACACCAGAACGGTCCGTTGCTGTCATCGTACCTGGCATGGTGTCGATTGCTGTGGACAACAAATGGGGTAAAAGATGGCGTTATTCAGCTTCCGGACAAGAAATCCGGAAAGAGATCGGCAAACAGACGCCAGGCGCTTCCAAAACCTCAAGCAGGCGATAAGGGACGCGCTTGCCGAGACCGAGCGCGAGCGTGATGGCTTTCGCCGCCGCTATGATGACGCTTCGGTCGATGCTGCATTTTCTTTCGAGAACATCGAAAACGAAGGCGCAACAGAACGGACGTTGGCGCAGGTGGACAACCTCACGCAGGCACTGACAAGGTTCTCCCAGCGTATCGATCTTTTGGAAAAGCAGACCTTGTTCATGCGGGAAATCGATGAGGCGATAACGCGATTTGAGAACGCGAATGGCATTGGCCAAATGGATCCGAAATCGGATTAGTCACGCGGTGCGTTTTGTATCTTTGAAAGGCCGCTACTTAAGATGAAGAAGGCTGCTTGAATGCGACGTTAAAAAGGCAAGGCTCCTTGCGCCGACGTTGAACTCTAGTGATATAACATATTGATTTGACTTTAAAAACCCAGATCACGTTTCCCTTTTTTTGCGCGGTTGACATGGGTTGACGCGCGTTGTGATAATGACGCGGTGCAGCAAAAGCTACTGCACACTGTCGTAGGTCATGAATTCATCCGGTAAGCCGCACGCGCAGCGAGGACTAAGGATTTGATACCCATGATGGTGGATACGAACATGTGTCGGAACGGATCAGCTTGCTTCGGATTGTGCCCAATATCGGCGTCTTGCCGATGCGGCTTTTCTCCATTCAGAAAGGAAGATCCATGGTGGCCATGATTTCATCCAGATGTGCATTTTGCATGACACTTGTCGTTAGCCTGGTTCCAGGCCTCTCAGCCGCTCACGCACAGGATACCGGAAAGTCCTTTGTTGAAGCCTTCGCGAACCTGAACAAGAAACGCTGGTACGTTTCGGACGGTTGGTCCAATGGCGGCCATCAGAATTGCACGTGGTCGGCAGGACAAGTAAATCTGACGGATGGCAAACTTGTCCTCGGCTTCGCACCGCAAAAAACCAAGGATCGCAACTACGTCTGCGGCGAAATCCAGACCAATGCGCGTTTCGGCTACGGTACTTATGAAGCACGCATCAAGGCCGCAGCAGGTTCCGGCTTCAATACCAGCTTTTTCAGTTATATCGGCCCTGCTCAAAAACAGCCGTGGGATGAAATCGATTTCGAGTTCCTCGGAAAGGACCCGTCCAAGGTTCAGCTGAATTCATATGTCAATGGAAAGGGCGGGCATGAGAAGTTGGTTGAGGTGCCTGGAGGGGCGAACAGCGGGTATAACGATTTTGCCTTTGTTTGGGAAAAGGACCGCTTGCGTTACTACGTGAACGGACATTTGGTGCATACAGTCACCGATCCGGCGGCTCTGCCCACCCATCCACAGAAGATATATCTGAGCTTGTGGGCCAGCGACAAGATGAAATCCTGGCTTGGCGCTTTCGAACCTCCCGAGGCGCCGGTTTCAGCTGAGTTCACCCGGGTCGCATTCACCGCGCTCGGAGAACCCTGCCAATTCAAAGATTCCGTGGCCTGTTCATTGCAATGATATCAAATCTTCGCCCAATTCCCGAATACAATGCGACCGGGCCCCTTATGCCTCTTGTTGCAGTGAAGCAGAAATGTTGCGCTGCAGCAGAAGGCATACTAGGCTGAGTGCGCAGATCAATTGCGGGATAACCTCATGCTGCATGTCCTGTATCTGGTTCATGATCTTTCCGATCCAGCGGTACGGCGCCGGGTGGTGATGATGCAGGCCGGTGGCGCGAGCGTCACGGTTGCTGGTTTCAGACGCAGCCGCGAGCCGGTCACCGAGATCGCCACGCTCGTTCCGATCGATCTGGGCAGAACGGGCGACGGTCGGTTCGCTCAACGCCTCGCCGCCGTTGCGCGCGCGGCATGGACGCTTGCCTCGAACCTCAGGGATGTTGCTGTTCCCGATCTCATCATCGGCCGCAATCTGGAAATGCTGGCGCTTGCCAATCGGGCAAAACGAATTTTTGCCGGTGATGTGCCTATTGTCTATGAATGCCTTGATATTCATCGCCTGCTCTTGCGCGACGACCTGACGGGCAAGGCGTTGCGGTTCGTGGAACGAACCCTCGGCAACAATGCACAGCTTCTTATTACCTCTTCGCCCGCCTTTGTCAGGCAATATTTCGCACCTTTCGGCCAGTTGAACATGCCGGTCCAGGTAGTGGAGAACAAGGTACTGGAACTCGGGCTGCAGGAAACGCCGGCGACAACATACCGGCGCACTTCAGATCAAGGCGAGCCGTGGAAGATTGGTTGGTTTGGTGCTCTGCGCTGCCACCGTTCGCTCGAGCTTCTGTCGGCCTTCTCGCGTCAAATGGATGGCCGGATCGAAATCATTCTGAGGGGGCGCCCCGCTTATTCGCAATTTTGCGATTTTGACCGCTTCGTTGCCGCCGAACCTTTCATGCGGTTTCATGGCGCCTACGCAAATCCGGAAGATCTGGCAAATATCTACGATGAAGTTCATTTTTCGTGGGCCGTCGATTTCTTCGAGGAGGGGCAAAACTCAAACTGGCTCCTGCCGAACAGGCTTTATGAAGGATGTCGGTATGGATGTGTGCCGATCGCCATGCAGGGCACCGAGACTTCGTTGTTTTTGCAGGCGCACGGGATTGGCTTTTCGTTAAACGAACCGACCGTCGAAGCGCTGGTTGGTTTGTTCGATCAGCTGGATCCGGAGCGCTATGGAAAGGCCCGGGACAAAGTCACTGCGCACAAACGTGAAACGTGGGTGTTCGACCAAAACGACTGCCGCGCTCTGGTGGAGCGCCTGGGAAAACTCCTTCATGCCAATGAGCGCAGCGCCTTTCTTGAGGCCGCCGCCTGACCGCGCAATAGCGGTCGAGCCAAACGAAAGCAGGAGACGCAACCGCGATGCCAAGCGCAACAAAACCAGTTTTTGTCGGCCGATGCATTGTTATCGTGCCTTGCCTGAACGAAGCCGAACATATTGGTATGCTTCTTGAAAAACTTGGAGCCGAAGCCCGGCGTCTCGATCTGAAGATCATTGTCGTGGACGGCGGGAGCAGCGATGGCACACAGCAGATCGTTGCGCAAACAATGCAAGGCGATCCACACGTCGTTCTTCTGCACAATGAAAGAAAAATCCAAAGTGCTGCAGTCAATCTTGCGGTGGCGACCTTTGGTGACGGGCATGATTATCTCATCCGCATTGACGCGCATGGGAAATATCCGGAAGATTATTGCGAACAATTGCTCAGTGAGGCCCAAGCAACAGGGGCCGATTCGGTTGTCATCGGCATGACGACCGAGGGAATCGGGACCTTTCAAAAAGCCACTGCCCTGGCACAGAATTCCAGACTCGGCAACGGTGGTGCCAGGCATCGCCATGGCGCAAAAGGCCATTGGACGGACCATGGACACCATGCATTAATGCGAATTTCCGTGTTCCGCCAGGTGGGCGGATACGACGAGACCTTCACCCATAACGAGGACGCCGAGCTTGACTGTCGGCTGAAGGCTGCCGGTGCACGCATATGGATGACCGATAAGGCATGCATGATCTACTATCCGCGATCATCGGCCCTAGGGCTTTTCCGGCAATATCTCGGCTATGGGAGGGGCAGGGCGAAGAACCTCCTGAAACATCGCATGGTGCCGAAGGTGCGTCAGGCGCTTCCGCTGATGGTTCTGCCCGTCGTGGCCGGCGTGTTTCTCGCGGTTCTCAGCTGGTGGGCAGCGGTACCGGCCATGCTGTGGGTGACAATCTGTCTGGGTTACGGTGTCTGGATGGCTGTTGGCGAGCGCAACCCTTATGGTCCGCTCGCATCCGTATCAGCGATGATCATGCATTTTGCCTGGTCGACGGGCTTCTGGTTGCAATTGTTAAATCGGCACAAGCGCGGGGATGGGCGCTCATGACCGGGTCGAGCAGACATGGTCCGGACACTTCGAAGGATATCTGGATAGACATCTGCGTGTGCACCTATCGTCGTAGGCAACTCGAGGCGACCCTTAATTCGCTGGGTCAACTGACATTGCCAGACAATTGCAGCATGCGCGCTATCGTCGCCGACAATGATTTCGAGCCCAGCGCAAAAGAGTGGATCATCAATATTGCGTCGAAGTTGCCATTTGAGGTGCGTTATATCCATGTCCCGGCCGCAAACATATCATTGGCCCGCAATGCTTGCCTTGATGCCAGCACGGGAGATTACATTGCTTTCATAGACGATGACGAAACGGCATCGGAGCGATGGATAGCCGAGTTGCTGGCCACAGCGCTCGACACGCATGCCGATGCAGTGCTCGGGCCCGTGCGGGCGTCCTATGATGCGGATGCGCCGCGCTGGATGAGGCGAGGCGACTTCCATTCCACCTTTCCGGTATGGGTGCGCGGCGAAATCCGCACCGGCTATACATGCAATGCCCTGTTGCTCCGCTCCTCAGAATTCGTCGCCAGCCGGCGTTTCGATTTGGCGCTCGGACGCAGTGGCGGCGAGGATACGCAATATTTCACGCAGCTTCACGAAGCGGGCGGCAAGATCGCATTTGCACCGCAAGCATGGGTTTTCGAACCGGTACCCCAGCCACGAGCAAGGTTCTCCTGGCTGTGCAAACGGCGTTTTCGCGTGGGTCAGACCCACGGGCGAATTCTGCGGGGTGGAGCAAGTGCCGGCAAGCGCGCCGGACAGATCGCTCTTGCGGGTGCAAAAGCGAGCTTTAGCCTCGTTATGGCAATCGCGACCGCCTTTTCTGCCACCCGTCGGAACCGCTCGATCCTGCGCGGCATTATGCATACAGGTGTCGTCAGTGGCCTGATGGGCATCCAGGAAATCCAGCAATACGGTGAAGAAGCGATGGTTCCAGCAAGGAGAGACAAATCTCGTGCAGCCTGATGTCACCTTCATCATTGCCGCCTTTAACGCCGAGGGCACTATCGAGCGCGCAATAAAAAGCGCACTTGCACAGCACGGCGTTAGCGTGGAAGTCGTCGTCGCCGATGACAGATCGTCTGACAGAACCGCCGCCATTGCCGGTTCGTTTCCAAACGAGCAGGTGCGCGTCTTAACGCTTGAAAGCAATCGCGGTCCCGGCGGTGCGCGCAATGCGGCTCTTGATGTCGCCAAAGGGCGCTGGATTGCGGTGCTTGATTCCGACGACACGGTGTTGCCCGACCGCATCGCGCCAATGATAACCCGCGCTGCAAATGCGCGGGCAAAAGCGGCCGTAGACAACATCGAGGTGGTAAGGGAAGGCAAGGTGGGAAGAGAGACGATGTTCCCCGCCCATCATCTCGCAAGAATTCCCGAGATCACCCTGGCAGATTTCATAGCCTCGAACGTCGTTTTCAAGTCGGCATTCAATTTCGGCTATATGAAGCCGATTTTTGAGCGCCGATTCATCGAAACGCATGGTCTGCGTTATGAAGAGAACCTGCGGATCGGAGAAGACTATACCTTTCTTGCGTCAATTCTGGCCAAGGGAGGCAAATGCGTCGTCGAACCCTCGGTCGGCTACGCCTATCATGTACGTCCCGGCTCGGTCTCGCGCGTTCTTGAAATGCATCACATCACGTCGATGCTGGAGGCGGACAAGAGATTCATCGAAAGTTTTGAACTCAATGCCGAGGCGAGAGCCGCGCAGGCGCGGCGGACGCGGAGCCTGGAGCAAGCAAAATCCTTCCTCGCGCTCGTCGATCATATCAAACGCAGATCGATCAGCGGGATCATCGAGGTGGCAGTAAGAAACCCAGTGGCGTTTCGCCATCTCTCTATGCCCATTGGGGTGCGTCTCAAGCGATTGATCCCTTCCGCCACATCACAAAGCAAGGACTGGTAGGACATTGAATCATAAGCAATATTCTAGCTTGGCGGGAGAGTTTGGACAGCGGCCGCGGTTTGCTCCGCTCGCAAATGATGGGCGGTAACATGCATCAGAGCAATCGTTTCTTTAACGTTAGACTTGCGGGAAACCCCGACGGCGAAGCCAGCGCCGACAATTTCCTTGACCTCGAACAATTGCTGGCTATGGCTCGGCGACAGGCCAAGACAGTTGCCATAACTGCTGCGGCGGGTCTTCTGCTTGGCGTAGTCTACATTATCTTTGCCACACCAAACTATACGGCGGCGACCAGCATTCTGCTTGACGACAGTCTCGGTAAGTTCGCTGACGAAGTTTCGCCTGCACCGGCCAACATGCAGACCGATACGATCATCCTAAGCCAAATCGCGATTCTGAAGTCGTCCGAGCTGGCGGAAAAGGTGGTGAGAAAAGAAAGGCTTGACGAAAACGATACGTTCATGAATCCGCCGCGTTCCATTTTCTCTGGCGTCATATCCGGCATACGCACGGTTATCGGGTTTTTTAACAATGCAAAACCCACCAATACTGATCTATCCGCTGCGGATATGAAGCGCGAATACGCGGCAGCACTCCTGCAGTCCGGTCTTGATGTGGAACGGCAAGGACGCAGTTTCGTAATCGATCTGACCTTCACGTCGAATGACGCCGAACTGGCCGGCAGAATTGCCAAGGCTTACGCTGATGTCTATCTCTCGGATCAGTTGGATGCAAATTTCGACGCGACGCAAAGGGCCACCATCTGGCTTCAGGGACGTCTGAACGAACTGAAGGCAAATTCCCAGGCCGCCGCCCTCGAAGTCGAGCGCTTCAGGGCTGCCAATGGCCTGACTGCAGCGAAGGGAGCGCTGGTATCTGAGCAACAACTCTCCGACATCAATAGCCAGTTGATTTTGGCGCAGGCAGACACGGCGCGGGCCCTTGCACTCTATAATCAATACAAATCAATCCTGAACGCCGGTCCCGAGGGCGCGGTCAACAACGCGGCCGTGATATCCGATCAGGGTGGAACATCGGTCATTGGCACGCTCAGGGCGCGCTATCTGACGATTACCAAGCGCGAGCAGGAAATTGTCAGCCGCTTCGGTCAGGATCATCCGCAAGCCGTAAGTCTTCGCACCGAGGAGCAGGACGTGGCTCGGCAAATTTTTCAGGAGCTTCAGCAAGTAACCGAAAGCTACCGCAACCAGTATGAAGCGGCGCAGTCGCGCGAGACATCGCTGCGGGAAGGTCTGAATAATGCCACCGGAAAGACATCCATGGCAAATGAGGCGCTCGTACACCTCAAGGAGCTGGAACAGAATTCTCAAGCATTGAGCAATCTCTATCAGACCTATCTCACCCGCTATCAGGAGGCCTCGCAGCAACAGTCCTTTCCGATTGCCAAAGCGCGCGTGATTTCCGTGGCATCGACGCCAACGGATCCGTCCAGTCCCAAACGGAAATTGGCACTCGCAGCCTCCCTGCTTCTCGGCCTTTTTGCTGGCGGTGGCCTTGGCGCATGGCGTGAGTATCGAGAGCGCTTTTTCCGGGTGGGAGAGGACGTTCGGGCTCTCCTCGGCGTCAAGTTTCTTGGCTACGTTCCAAAACTCGACATGATCGCGGATGAAAAGAATTTACCGCCTCCCTCGGAGGGGCAGGCGCCTGTTGCCCGGACCAATATTACCCGTCTGGCTGTCGATAACCCGTCATCGCTATTTGCTGAAACACTGCGTAACGTCAAAATCGCCGCCGACGTGGTGCTGCAAGGCAAACAAAGCAAGGTGCTTGGCATCATTTCCGTTTTGCCGCACGAAGGCAAAACCACCCTTGCCGCCAATTTTGCCGGGTTGCTGGCCGCCAAGGGGGCAAAGACGCTGCTGATCGATGGTGATCTGCGCAATCCCGGGCTATCTCGCCGCCTGTCGCTTTCAACTCAAAAGGGCCTTGTGAAGGCGGTCATGGACGACCAGCCATGGCAAAATTCCGTCATAATCGACAACAAGACCAAGCTCGCCATTATCCCTTCAGTGCTGCACCGAAATCTGCCTCACTCAAGCGAGATTCTTTCGAGCCAGGGTATGAAAAAACTTGTGGATGAGGCGCGCAGTATATTCGAATACATTATCATTGATCTTCCGCCTCTCGGGCCAGTCGTCGACGCGAAAGCCTTTGCACCAATGGCCGATGGTTTCGTTATGGTGGCCGAATGGGGTGTAACGCCACGCGCACTCGTTAAGTCCGTGATGCAATCGGAGACCGAGATCACACCCAAGGTTCTCGGGCTGGTCCTTAACAAAGTCGATACCAAGCGGCTTGCAAAGTATAGCTCCTATGGAAGTTCCGAGCATTTCATGGAGCGGTATTCAAGCTACTATATCGATCAGGCATGATCAGGCTTGGCCAAAACATAGGACAAGACGGAGCGTTATGTCGTTAGCACACGGCCTTTCTTGTTCCAGAGGCGCAAGGCGCTGAGTCTACCGGTATGGAACGCGCCGGTGTCAATATTGAACCGTCTTCCTTCTTTCAGTGGCCTTTCGATTGGTGTGTGACCGTGAACGACCCATTGCCGGAGTAAATGCGCGTTTTCGTAGAACTCTCTGCGGATGGAAACAAGGTCCTCATCCCGTTGGTCTTCCAAGGCAATGGAGGGTCTTATACCGGCGTGCACAAAAAGGAAGCTTCCGGCATCAATCATGATTGGCAGGGAACGCAGAAATTCTTCATGCCGCAGTGGAATGGAAGCGCGGATGGTGACATCAAGCATTTCAGGCGAGCGATGGACTAGTCTCAAACGTTCGATGTCAATGCCATAGGAGAGTAGTGTCGAATTGGCCCCCATGGACCACCATTCCGGTAAAGAAATGCGCTTTTGAAGGTAGTCGAGCATCGCTATCTCGTGATTACCGGTAAGGCAGATGCGCTGGAAGCCTGGAAGGGGCGGATGGATCAGATGGTCAATAACCTGTGCTGACGACGGCCCGCGATCGACATAGTCGCCAAGCATGATGATCAGCTTTCCGCCGGGTATTGGAGCTGCATCTTCAGCGATCAGGCGTTCCAACGTTAGCAGCTGCTCATAACATCCGTGAACGTCGCCGATGACGTACACCGGGATCTGCGAAATGTCGATCGAAAGACGATGCCTTGCGACCCGCGGGACGGGACTGTCGGATCTTAAGAATCGAAGAAGTCTCTTCAACGCTCGTTCTCCGCTCATTGGTTACCAGCTGCAACCCGCTTAAGTGAAGGTGAGCGCCGATATCGTGCTCCCGCTCTTAACCGATCTGAGAAATATAGCACTGAAAACAACGGTTTAAACATGTTCAGATTCGGCTTCTTGAAGCAGGTGAGACCACTCGTCAAGACATCTTGATGAGAAAATGGATTGGCGGTTAACCGCAGGATAACGCCCGGCCTCCTTGTCCCTGCCACCATCCCAGCGTTCCCGTGCCCGCAAATTAAATGCGAACACGAAAAGATCGCGCATTATCAATAATATGTCACATC
>NZ_JBBNAM010000007.1:0-1642 GCF_037994425.1 Phyllobacterium sp. | reverse complement strand
ATGCCAATACTGATGCGGACGGTCCCTTTGCCGGCCATACGGGCGCTGCGTGTACGCCGAACCAGATATGCACGTACACGATCGCTCCATTTTTCCGCCTGCCTGGCCGATGCGGCGCTGGAAACACTCGACCTTGGCTGTTCGACCGCCTTGCGCGGGCGTTCAGTTTCGACCTTGGCGACGGCCGGTTTCCTCACTGGCCTGCGAACGACGTCCTTCTTCGGCGCAGCGGCCCTTTCAGGCTCCGGCCGCACGACGGGCAGAGGTACGTCGACCTGTGGCAGTTCCACGACCTCCTCGGCCTCATCCTTGCCTGGCTCGGGATCAACTGGTTCGGGGGTGACCTCTTCGACCGGTTCTGCCTCTTCTACCCGCGCCGGTTGCTCCTCGGATTCCGGCTCCACGTCGGTCAGCGCCTCGGGCACCGCCGTCTCCTGTTCGAGCGCCTCCGGCTCTGTCGGTTCGGGTTCGGCAGTTTTGGCCTCCTGCTTCACCGGCTCAGGCACGATGGGTGCCGGAAGCGGTACCATGTCGATCGCGACGGCGGGCGCAATATCACCGGCCAGCTCATCGGTTTGCCGGCTTTGAAGGTACCAGGCCCCGCCAGCATGGAGCACAACCACTACCAACCCGGCCATCGACCAAAGGCCGGCTTCCCGCCAGTCGACGCTAAAGCCCCCTACCTCCCCCGTGGCAGACCCTTTGGACATCACTGCGCGCTTTCGCCCTTGGCGGGAGCGCTTTCAAGCCCGACCAGCGCGATCTTCAGATAGCCGTTGTCCCGCAGCGCATTCATCAGGTCCATGAGAGAACCGTAGTCGACCGATTTGTCCGCGCGCAGAAAAATGCGGGTGTCCTTGTTGTCGGCTGTCTTCTGATCGAGGAATTGGCCGAGCGTGTCGCGGGTCAACCGGTCATTGCCGATCGCGATGGATTTATCGTCCTTCAGGGTCAGATAAACCGGCTGATCAGGGCGCGGTGCCGGCGTTGCGGTTGAGGCCGGCAGATCGACATTGATATCGACCGTCGCGAGTGGGGCCGCGACCATGAAGATGATCAGGAGGACCAGCATAACGTCGATGAACGGCGTTACGTTGATTTCATGGTTTTCTTGAAGCTCGTCGTCCGAGGTGTTGTGCCGGATGCCCCCTGCCATATTCGCGCCCACCTATTGCGCTGCAGCGACGCGCTTTTGCTGCGCCTGCGGCAGGCGCGCATAATCGGCATCACGGCTGACGAGGCGCTCGACGCCCGCAGATGCGTCGGCAATCAATTGCCGGTAGCCGGTGATCGACCGCGCGAACACGTTGTAGATAATGACCGCAGGAATAGCGGCGACAAGACCAATCGCCGTTGCCAGCAGCGCCTCTGCGATGCCGGGCGCTACGATTGCGAGGTTGGTTGTCTGCGATTCCGATATGCCAATGAAAGAGTTCATAATGCCCCAGACCGTGCCAAATAATCCGACGAAGGGAGCCGTCGAGCCGATGGTGGCAAGCACACCGGTCCCCCGACTCATGCGCCGGCCAGCCTGTACCTCGATACGGGCCAAGCGGGAGGCAACACGTTCCTTGAGACCTTCGGCGCCAGCATGATCCTGCGCATCGGCGGAGAGGCGTACCTCCTGACGAGCGGCATGGAC
>NZ_JBBNAM010000006.1:0-12055 GCF_037994425.1 Phyllobacterium sp. | reverse complement strand
TCGCGGATCAGCTTCTTTGCTATCTTGCCATAGGCGGATTTTGGCATCTCCGGCCAAAAGACAAACCGTTTGGGTAGCTTGTAGCGCGCCATCTTGCCGTCGATCCATGCAAGGATCGCGTCGGCGTCGGGGCTCGCTCCCGCGCGCGCCACGCAGACGGCAAGGCCGACCTCGCCCCATACCGGGTCCGGTATGCCAAGCACAGCAACCTCACTGATGTCGGGATGCGTGAGAATCTTCTCCTCGATTTCGCGCGGATATATATTCGAACCCCCTGAAATATACATATCCGACGCGCGGCCCGTGATGAACAGGTAACCTGCCGCATCCATATGGCCGAGGTCGCCGGTGCGAAACCAGCCATTGCGAAAAGCTTTCGCATTGGCTTGCGGATTGTCATGATAACCGGCGAATACCGCAGGACCGATGACGCAGATCTCCCCGGTCATTCCCGGCTTCAATTCGTTGCCATCCCCATCTTGAACCGAAATCTGCATCCCCGTTCGCGCGTAGCCACAGCTACCGGGACGCGTATCGTCCGCCTCTTTGGCATGATGTTCCCCGGCGGGCAGGACGGTGATGTTGCCGGTGACCTCACCAAGCCCGAAATACTGGACGATGACCGGGCCCAATACATTCAGCGCATGAACCTGATCCGTGCGATACATCGGTGCACCGGCGTAAATGACGTAGCGCAGGGATGAATGGTCCCGTTCCTTAGCCGACGGATGCTCGGTGAGTAGCTTGAGAATGGTCGGCACGGTGAACATGTTGCTGATGCGCCAAGCTTCCACGAGGCGCCAGGCCTCGGCAACATCCAGCTTTTCACTGGGCAGAAGCACGGTCTTCGAGCCGCGCGCAACCTGGGTCAACTGATGAATGCCCGCCCCATGCGAGAGAGGAGCAACAACGAGCGATCCATCCAGATGTGTCGTGCCTGGCATCAGGTCACAAAGGTGGTTTGTCACGACGAAGGCCATTTGGCCGTGCGTGAGCACGGCGGCCTTCGGCCGCCCGGTCGTTCCAGAGGTGAAAAAGAACCAGCACGGATCGTCATGTTCCACAGCGGCCACGTCCGCCCTCCTGCCCTCGAAGCGGCTTACGACGGCATCGTAGTCTTCGCCAAAAGCAGCATTTCCGATGGCCATCACGAAGGCGAGGTTGGGGCTCGCAGCGCGGCAAGCGGCTGCGTGTTCGGGAAAGACATGCCCGCAGATCATGCCCTTGGCGCCGCTTGCCTGCGCAAGATAGGCGACCTCGTCGGGTGTCTGGCGAAAGTTGGTTGGAACCCAGACGGCACCGACTTGAAAACAGGCGAACATCGATTCCAGCATTTGATTGCAATTTTGCGACTGGACGATGATGCGATCGCCTTTCGCGACGCCGAATTCGGCCTTGAGCGCGGCGGCCATGGCATTGACGCGGCGGTGCAGCGTCTTCCACGTAAATGTTTGATCGCGCCAGACGAGGGCGATCTCGTCCGGGAGGCGCGCTGCCGTTTGCGCCAGAAAACCCGATAGGTTCATGACCCGTTTTGATATGCGCTCCATGATTTTCCCCGAAAAACTACGTCTTTGTTCGAAGCGACGGCCGTTGTGTGGACGGCCGTCTTGGCCCGTCATAGGCTGGCTGCAGATGCGCAAGCCGCGATTCGATCTTCCATGCCTCACGGCGCATCAGTGCTGCAAGTTCCAACTGGCGGTCAGGCTGCATGCGACTGTCGATGGCGGCAATGCTCAGCGCTCCGGCAGGTTTGCCATCCGGATGGCGTATGGCGAGACCGACGCCCCAGGAGTTTGGCAATATGCGCCCCGGGTTCAAGGAAAACCCGCGTTCGCGCGTGGTTGCGATATCAGCCCGGATTTGAGAAGGAACAAGTTGCGGATATTCGCTGAGGAGTTCCGGTTCGTTGGCGCAAAGAGCAACGTCGATTTCATCGTCGTCGAGTGCAGCAAGAAGGGCGAGCGAACCGGCGCCGACGCCGAGCGGGTGGCGATAACCGGCCTGCAGGGCGTGGGTTCGGATGGGATAGGTGCCCTCCTCGCGGTGGAGACAGACCGCATGATAATCGCGCTGGATCGAAATGAAGCTCGTATCCTGCGTCTTGGCAGAAAGGAGGCTGAGACTGTCACGCGCGATTTGCAGAAGGCCAAATCGGCGCGTTGCAAGCGTACCAAGCACATAGGCTTGCTGACCGAGAAAATAGCGGCGTGATGCAACGTCCTGTTCCAGCAGTCCGGAACGGATGAGGGCCAAGAGCAGGCGCCGGACCGTCGGCTTGTTGAGGCCGCTCTGCGCGACAATCTCGGCGAGTGCCCCGCCCTCGTCGCCAAAATAGCTGACGAGGCTGAGCAGACCGAGTGCCCGGTCAACGCTCTGGGAGCCGTTCAACCTCGGTGCGGATACGCCCCTTTGTTCCATGTGCTGTATTTTCTTCGATCCATATTGTGGATCAGTCTAGCAGTTGAAATCCTGATAGGCAAAATTGAAGTGATCACATGCACAAATCTTCGAGGAAAAATTCCCTTGAGACGTCCGGCACATTCTATAATGTGGACCGATGACTGTATTTAGAAGAACGATGCTGGAATCCGATTGGTTGGAGGCGCGTTTATTGTTCGCGGTCACGGTCGGTGTCTGAGCGGCGGTTGCGCCAGCCCGGCCCAGCACCTCTCAAACGGTTCGAGAGCGTGGTTGGGACCGGGCGGAAGCTGGATTTTACCCTCGAACCCGGCCTGACCCTCAACGAGGCTGTGGCCGGCCCCCTATCAAAGGCAGGCATGAAGGCGGCTTCACTGGTCCTTGAAGGTGGCAGCTTCTTGCCGTTTCAATATTTGATGCCTGCGCTTTCAACCGACGGGCACCACGCGGCGTGGTACAGCGAACCGCGTGCGCCAAGCGGCGAGACACGGCTCGAGAACGGCAATGTGACTTTTGGTGAACGCGATGGCGCCCCCTTCGTTCACTGCCACGCGACCTTCATCGAGCGTGACGGCAAGCGGCATGCGGGCCATGTGCTGCCGCTTCAAACGACGGTCGGCCGGCCGATCCGCGCGAGCGCCTGGTGTACAAAGGACGTGCGTATGGTTGCGGTGCCCGATGCCGAGACCGGATTCACCCTGTTTCGCCCGATCGCGTCCGAACTGAACGGAAACATGGACGGGCCCCGCGTTGTGATCGCGCGTGTTCGGCCGAACACTGACATTATCGAGACGCTGGAAGCTATCTTAATGACCCACGGCCTTGCCGAGGCGCGGTTGCGCGGAGGCATCGGCAGCCTGATCGGTGCACGTTATGTCGATGGTTCATCGGTGGGTGATGCTGCAACGGAAGTTTTCGTCACCAACGGCTTCGTGTCGACGCGGTCAAACTCGACAAGTCTCGAGATTGTCATGGTCGACACAAAAGGCGCGATCACGCGTGGACAGCTCCTGCGTGGCGAAAACCCCGTGTGCATCACCTTCGAACTTTTCCTTGAAGAGGCATGACTGCCCCGCAGCTGCGCTCAATCATTGCTTTCGCCAGGATAGCTCAGCGTCTGCAGGTCTTTTGCATCGCGGCCGGAGATCCGTCCTAAGACGGCCCGTGCAAGCTCACGGCCAGCCTGACGCACATCCTCGTTGAAGACGATGATCTGAGGGCGAAACCACTTGAGCACGTCGGTCGACTGCTTGGAGGCAAGATCGACGTCCTCGCCGATCTTCAATCCGGCCGCCTCGATACCGGCAACGATTGCAATTGCGGCGCTGCCGCTGCAACAGACAATGCCGTCGGGGCGGCTGGCGCCTGACATGATTTCGACCATCCGGTCGCGAATACTGGCCAGGGATGTGTCGACGTCGATACCGGAAAAGGACACCGAACCGACGCCTCCCTCGCCTATTGCCCGGGCGAAGCCGCGATCGAGATGCCGGTAATAAGTAACCGAAGGCGAAGGTCCGGCGAGCATGGCGACCTTGCGGCGTCCCCTCTCCCCCAGGCTCTTGACGGCCCGATAGGCGAAAGCCTCGTTGTCGAAGTCGTGAAACGGGTGCTCAATGCCCATTTCCGTGCGGCCGTGGGTGGCGAAGGGAATGCCGTGCTCGGTAAGGTAGCGCACGCGCGCATCGTTGGGTTCGGTGCGCGACATGATGATACCATCCGCCGAACCCGTTTCAACGATGTAGCGGATCGGTTGCATCGGGTCGTTCTCGACCGAGTAGGGTGTCACCGTCAGATGATAGGGCGTCTCCGATAATACTTCGGTAATGCCATAAACCATGTTGGAGGTAAGGCCCATGATCTCCGACTGCGCATTGAGAACGAGGCTGATGACATTGGTCTTGCCGGTCCGCAGGCGCACCCCGGCCCTGTTGGGCCTGTATCCGATCTGCTTTGCGATGAGCTGGACGCGGTTCTTCGTGGCCTGCCCGATCTCCGGGGCATCCTTGAGTGCGCGGGAGACCGTGGTCACGCCGAGTCCGGCCATGAAAGCAATGGTCTTCAGGGTCGGACGCTCGCCGTCTGCAGGCGGTCCGGCATCCTGTCCAGAAATTCGGTCGCTTGTCTTTGCCTTCATTACCGCGCCGGGTCTATTGCAACTAATAGATTTACCTTGCCTGTATCGTTTCAAAATTTGAACAAAATGTACAGAGGGCGTATACATTTTTTACCCCTCGTAGAATGGCGTCTGATCCCGCTCCCCGCGCAAGCGGCATCGATAGGCAAGTATTTCAGGAAAAGAAAATTGAATAAAAACATGATAATAGGTATGCTTGTGTTTCTCGGAAATCCGAAACGCGCAGAAAATGCATGCTTGGGAATTGCATCGGGCGGCAGTTTGAATTAGCCTATCTGTAACGTTTCAGATTTGGGAGGATAGGATGCGTTACTGTTCGATGCTGGCCGCTTTGGCGGCTTCGACTTTGCTCTTTGGTGCAGGCTCGGCGCGAGCCGTGGATGTCGAAGTCACCCATTGGTGGACGTCTGGTGGCGAAGCAGCAGCGGCAAAGGTTCTCGCCCAATCCTATGACAAGCTCGGCGGCGACAAGTGGGTCGATGGCGCTATCGCTGGCAGCGGCACCACGGCGCGTCCGATCATCGTCAGCCGCATCCTCGGCGGCAATCCCATGGGTGCCACCCAGCTCAACACAGGCCGCGACGCCGAGGATCTGGTCAAGGCCGGGCTGATGACCGATCTTACCGAGCTTGCGACCAAGGAAGGCTGGGCCGATTTCATCCGCCCCTCGAAACTTCTCGATTCGTGCAAATATGAGGGCAAGATCTACTGTGTCCCCGTCAACATCCACTCCTGGCAATGGATGTGGATCAATCCGGGCGCATTCAAGCAAGCCGGCGCGCAGGTTCCGACCAACTGGAATGAATTCGTGGCCGCCGCGCCCAAGCTCAAGGAGAAGGGCATTATTCCGCTGGCAACAGGCGATGCGTGGCAGGTCGACGGCATTTTCCGCGTGATGCTCGCAACGCTCGGCGGCAGGGATCTCTACCTCAAGATCATGGACGACAAGGACAAAAACGCGGCGGCAAGTCCTGAGATGAAGGCTGTCTGGCAGGCCTTCGCCAATGCGCGCGACCTTGCTGATCCCGGCTATGTCGGGCGGCAGTGGAATGAAGCGACATCGCTGGTGCTTACCGGCAAGGCAGGCGGCCAGATCATGGGCGACTGGGCGCAGGGCGAATTCGGCGTTGCCGGAAAGGTGGCGGGCACCGACTATGACTGTCTTCCCGGCCTCGGCGTTCACCCGGTCCTCGATACGGGCGGCGATGCCTTCTATTTCCCCAAGAATGCCGATCCGGAGTTGACGCGCGCACAGCTGAAGCTTGCGAGCATGCTCGTGTCCAAGGAGACGCAGGTGGCGTTCAACCTCGCCAAGGGTTCGTTGCCTATCCGCGGCGACATCGACATGGAGGCAGCCAACGCATGCATGCAAAAAGGCATCAAGATTCTCGCCGACGGCAACAATGTGCTTCCATCAATCGAACAGGCTCTTTCATCCGACGCGCAAGGCCAGCTCGAAGATCTGAACACCGAGTTCTTCGCTAACAAGGACATGTCAGTCGACGATGCACAGGCACGTTTCGTCGAAATCATCAGCCAGGCCAAGTGAGCCGCCGCACATGAGCCCCGATAGCGACCGGCCGTAAGGCCGGCGCCTGTCGCAAGGTTGGAGACTTCCCATGGCCGCGACCCGCCCGTTTTCTCCCTTACGCAATTTGAACGCGAAGATCGCCGCGGTGCCGATGATTGCAACAGTGCTCGTCGTCTTCGTCGGCTGCACACTCTGGACGGTGGTCTACTCGTTCACGTCCTCACGATCGCTCCCGACACTGGATTTCGTTGGGCTCGAGCAATACCGGCGTCTGTTCACCACGCCGCGCTGGATCGTATCGCTCCGAAACCTCGCGATTTTCGGCGTCCTGTCCCTCAGCTTTTCCCTCGTATTCGGCTTCATACTCGCGGCGCTGATGGATCAGAAAATCCGCTTCGAGAACACGTTCCGCACGATCTTTCTCTATCCGCATGCCCTGTCGTTCATCGTGACCGGCCTCGTCTGGCAATGGATATTGACGCCCGCCTACGGCGTACAGAAAGTCGTGCGTGACCTCGGCTTCGAAACGTTCAACTTCCCGATTTTGACCGACGGGCGCTTTACTATCTATGCAATTGTAATCGCCGGCCTCTGGCAGGGAACGGGCCTTGTCATGGCGCTGATGCTGGCCGGTCTTCGCAACATTGACGACGAGATCTGGAAGGCAGCGCGGGTCGACGGTATCCCCGCTTGGAGAACCTATTTCTTCATCATAATCCCGATGATGCGGCCCGTTTTTGTAACGACCCTCGTCATCATTGCAGCAACGATCGTCAAGGTCTACGACCTCGTCGTCGCACTCACCAACGGTGGACCCGGCATCGCCTCCGAAGTGCCCGCCAAATATGTCTACGACTTCATGTTTTCGCGCGGCAATCTCGGCCAGGGGCTCGCTGCATCGACGATCATGTTGACGACGGTGCTGATCATCCTCGTTCCGTGGGCGCTTTTTGAGTTCCGGCCAAGGAACCGCAAGGAAGGAGTGGCCAAATGAGCGCGATGAGCCCTGCAGAGCCGCGCGGACGGCGGCCGCGCCGCACGGTATCGCCAGCCGCGATCATGATTTATTCGGTGCTCATCGTCGCGGCGCTCTACTATCTCATTCCGCTTTACGTCATGGTCATGACTTCGCTCAAGGGCATGCCGGAAATCCGCCTCGGCAACATTTTCTCGCCGCCTGTGGAGGTCACGTTCCAGCCCTGGGCCACGGCATGGAGCAGCGCCTGCACCGGCCTTTACTGCGAGGGGATCAAGGTCGGCTTCTTCAATTCGATGAAGATCCTCATACCGAGTGTGATCTTCTCGATCATCATCGCTTCCGTGAACGGCTACGCCCTGTCGAACTGGCGCTTCCGCGGGTCGGAACTCTTCTTCACCGCCCTTATCTTCGGCGCCTTCATTCCCTACCAGGTGATGCTCTATCCACTCGTCATCATCACGCGCGAGCTTGGCATATTCGGCACGCTCACCGGCGTGATCGTCATCCACACGATCTTCGGCATGCCGATCCTGACGCTCCTCTTCCGCAACTATTTCGTTTCGCTGCCGCCAGAACTGTTCAAGGCAGCTCGTGTTGACGGCGCCGGCTTCTGGCGGATTTTCCTCCAGATCATGCTGCCCATGTCGCTGCCGATTTTCGTTGTGGCGGTCATCCTGCAGGTCACCGGCATCTGGAACGACTTTCTCTTCGGCGTGATCTTCGCCGGAACCAAGAATTTCCCGATGACCGTACAGCTCAACAACATCGTCAACTCGACCCAGGGCGTGAAGGAATACAACGTCAACATGGCGGCGACCATTTTAACCGGTGCCGTCCCCCTCCTCGTCTACTTCTTCTCAGGCAAGTATTTCGTCAGAGGCATTGCCGCTGGCGCCGTCAAAGGATGACCCAGGTGCATAGCGTCTCGATCAAAGATCTCTCGCTCAATTTCGGTTCGATCAGCGTCCTTAAGGATCTCAATATCGACGTGGCAGATGGGGAGTTCCTTGTTCTGCTTGGACCTTCGGGCTGCGGCAAGTCCACGCTGCTCAACTGCATTGCCGGTCTCCTCGACATTTCCGAGGGACAAATCTTCATCAAGGGCAAGAATGTCACCTGGGAAGAACCCAAAGACCGCGGCATCGGCATGGTGTTCCAGTCCTATGCCCTCTACCCGCAGATGTCCGTCGAAAAAAACCTCTCCTTCGGCCTTCGGGTTGCCGGTCTTCCAAAAGCAGAAATCGCAAAGCGTATCGCTGCGGCCGCCGAAATCCTGCAGATCGGACCATTAATGCAGAGGAAGCCCGCCGAACTTTCCGGCGGTCAACGGCAACGCGTCGCGATTGGCAGGGCGCTCGTGCGTGACGTAGATGTTTTCCTTTTCGACGAGCCTTTGTCGAACCTCGACGCCAAGCTGCGCTCGGAACTGCGCGTTGAAATCAAAAGACTGCATCAGAAGCTCGCCAATACGATGATCTATGTCACCCACGATCAGATCGAGGCACTGACGCTGGCAGACCGGATCGCCGTGATGAAGGGTGGGCTGATCCAGCAACTCGATGATCCGCTCACAATCTATAACCGGCCGCGCAATTTATTCGTCGCAAGCTTCATCGGCTCCCCAGCCATGAATTTCCTCAAGGGGGAAATCGTCAATGAGAGCGATGGTCCAGCTTTCAGGACCAATGGACTTGACGTCTCGCTCGCGGCCTATGCTGCACAACAGCCCCTCCCCCTTGGCCGCCCCGCAATTTTCGGCTTCCGGCCCGAACATATCAGCATCGGCGATCAGGCCGGTCCGGTGGGACGGTCGTGCCCAGCTACGGTGGATCTCGACGAGCCGATGGGTGCCGATAGCCTCGTCTGGCTCAAGGTTGCGGGAAAACCGATCTCGGTCCGCGTCGACTCGGGCCGCCGCTATCAGCCCGGGGAGAAAGTGTTCCTGACCTTCAATCCCGCTCTCGCTTCGGTCTTCGACGCCGAAAGCGAAATCCGCCTCTAGACCCGTTCAAGCATTGTGGAGACCCGAAGTGAACGATTTTTCCTACCAGCTTTATAGCTCGCGCAATTTCCCGCCCCTCGAAAAGACCCTGGCCATGCTCAAACGCCATGGCTATGCGCAGGTCGAAGGTTTCGGCGCTGTTTATGCAGACCCGAAGGGGATGCGGGCCGCGCTCGACGCCAATGGCCTCACCATGCCGACGGGGCATTTCAGCGTCGACCTTCTCGAAAACGACCCACACAAGGTCCTCGATATTGCGGGAACGCTTGGCATAAAGGCCATCTTCTGTCCGCATCTTGCCGTCGAACAACGGCCCGTGGACAAGGCAGGTTGGCTTGCCTTCGGCGAACGGCTCGAACGGGCCCACGAGACCTACAGCAAGGCCGGCTATGTTTTCGGCTGGCACAACCACGATTTTGAGTTCAAGGCACTTGCCGACGGCTCGCTTCCGCAGCAGGCGATCTTCGATGCTGCGCCCAGCATTGCCTGGGAAGCCGACATCGCATGGATCATTCGTGGAGGCGCCGATCCGCTGCCATGGATCAATGATCATGGCCATCGCATTGTTGCCGTTCATGTCAAGGACATCGCGGCGCCAGGAGAAAATACCAGCGAGGACGGCTGGGCTGATGTCGGCCATGGCACTGTCGACTGGAAGGCCCTTATGGACGCCTTGACGGAAACACCCGCACGTTACTTCATCATGGAGCACGACAACCCGTCGGACGACGAAAGGTTCGCCCGGCGCTCCATCGCCACTGTCACGTCGTTGTGAGGGAAAGCAACATCATGGCCAAGTCACTTGGTATCGGCTTTATCGGTGCCGGCAATATCTCATCGACCTACCTGACGCTTGCGCCCCTCTTCAAGGGCATCGAGGTCCGTGCGGTTGCCGATCTCAACACAGCGGCCTCGCGCCATCGCGCAACCGAGTATGGCATCGATGCGCGCTCGATCGACGCGCTTCTTGCAAGTGACGACATTGACCTTGTCGTCAATCTGACGGTTCCCGATGCACATTTCGACGTGTCGAAACAAATCCTCAGCGCAGGAAAACATCTTTATTCCGAAAAGCCCCTCACGCTTTCGCTGAAGGATGGGCTTGAGCTTCAGAAACTTGCAGAGAAAAAGAAGCTGAAAGCCGGCTGCGCACCTGACACTTTTCTCGGAGGTGCGCACCAGCTCGCACGCAAGCTGGTGGATGACGGTGAGATTGGGACGATCACCTCGGGGACGGCCCATGTGCTCAGCCATGGCATGGAACATTGGCATCCCAATCCCGATTTCTTCTTCCGTCCCGGCGGCGGTCCGATCCTTGATCTCGGGCCGTATTACATCGCCAATCTGATCAACCTGATCGGACCGGTACGGCGCGTCGCCGCGCTAACCTCGGTGGCTTCGCCGACCCGCACCATTTCGAGCCTTCCGCGCAAGGGAGAAGTCATCAACGTGTCTACGCCGACGACGATCCAGGCGCTGCTTGAGTTCGAAAGCGGCGCAACCGTGACCCTGTCGGCGAGTTGGGATGTCTGGGCGCACCATCACCCCAACATGGAGCTTTACGGTACCGATGGTTCAATATTCCTTCCCGACCCCAATTTCTTCGGTGGCGAGGTGAAACTCGCCAAGCCTGGAAAAAAGGTCAAGCCGGTCAAGGCGTGGTCGCACCCCTTTGGCGTTGCCAATCAGAAGCACCAGGCTGGCATGATGGCCAATTATCGGACCGCCGGGCTCGCCGATATGGCCGCAGCGATCATCGATGGCCGCGACATAAGGTGTTCGCTCGAACGGGCGCTCCACGGCGTGGACGTGATGGTTTCGATTCTTCGCTCCGGCGAGGAAAAGAAGTTCATCGATATCAAGACGAGCTGTTCTCGGCCTGAGGCACTCGGCATCAGGGATGCAAGATCGTTGTTGAAAAAGCGGTAGGGCGAAGTGGCCTGCGCATTGCGGTCACGATCGGGCGGTCCTATTGTCGCCGCCCGATGATCAGTGATGGAAATGCCTCGTGACCGCAAACAGTGCCACTACTGCCCGTATCGCCCGCCTCATCGCAGCCGAAATCAATGCGAGGCCCGAGCAGGCGAATGCGGCGATCGCGCTTCTCGACGGCGGTGCCACGGTTCCATTCATCGCCCGCTATCGCAAGGAGGTGACTGGCGGTCTGGACGATACGCAATTGCGCACGCTGGACGAACGTCTGCTCTATTTGCGCGAACTCGATGCGCGTCGCGATACGATCATCGAATCAATCCGCGGTCAGGGCAAGCTGACCGAGGAACTCGAAGGCAAGATTGCGGGCACTGTAACCAAGGCCGAGCTGGAGGATATCTATCTCCCTTATAAGCCGAAGCGGCGGACCCGGGCCGAGATTGCGCGCGAACGGGGGCTCGGCCCTCTGGCGGAGACGATCTTGTCGGATCGACTATCCGTACCGCAGGAACTCGCAAAGAACTTCGTTACCGAAGACGTCCCGGATGTGAAGGCGGCGCTCGAGGGTGCACGCGATATATTGGTCGAAACATTCTCGGAAAATGCCGATCTGGTTGGCCGCCTGCGTAATTACATGCAAGACCGCGCCATATTGCGCGCTAAAGTCGTGGAGGGCAAAGGGGAAGCAGGGGCCAAGTTCGCCGATTACTTCAACCATTTTGAACGCTGGGCGACGGTCCCAAGCCACCGGGCGCTTGCGATGTTGCGCGGCCGCAACGAAGAGTTCCTGTCGCTCGAAATCGAAGTCGATGCAGAGGATACAGCTTCGGTCAAGCCGGTCGAGCGGATGATAGCGAATGCCTATGCGATCTCTGATAGTGGCGGACCGGCCGGCCGCTGGCTGATGGACGTCGTGCGCTGGGCATGGCGCATCCGTTTTTCGCTCAATCTTTCCATCGATCTCATGACGACAATGCGCGAGCGGGCCGAAGAGGAAGCAATTCATGTTTTTGCGCGCAACCTGAAGGATTTGTTGCTGGCAGCTCCCGCGGG
>NZ_JBBNAM010000005.1:0-1221 GCF_037994425.1 Phyllobacterium sp. | reverse complement strand
CGCCTATACCTATACGATCAACGAGGCCAACTCTGCGGTGCAGGCGCTGCGGCTGTCGACCAACACGCTGAGCGAGATCTTCAGCTACACCATGCGTGATGCCGCCGGCGCCACCGCCACGGCCGCGCTGACGATCACCATCCACGGCGCCGACGACGCCCCTGTTCTGGCGGCCCAGACCGCCACCCAGAATGCCACGGTCAATACCGCCTTTTCGTTCGCGTTACCGGCCGGCACTTTCACCGATGTCGACAGCGGCGAAACGCTCACCTACACGGCAACCTCTGCCGACGGCTCGGTTCTTCCCACCTGGCTGAGCTTCAATGCCGCGACGCAGACCTTCAGCGGTACGCCAACAACGACAGGCACGTCAGGCATCAAGGTGACGGCAACCGACATTGCCGGCCTCGCCACCAGCGAGACCTTCAATATTACCACGACGATAGCGGGCAACACGACGCCGACGGCGGTTGCCGATGCTGGCGATGCGACCGAGAAGGGCGGCATTGCCAATGGCTCGGGTGGTTCTGTCGCCAGCGGCAACGTGCTTGCTAACGACACCGATCCGGATCAAAACGACACCAAGACCGTCACGGCGGTCAGCTTCGGCGCGACAACAGGCACGCTCGGCACCGCACTTACCGGCACCTATGGCAGCCTGCTCATCGATGCGACGGGCGCCTATAGCTATACGATCAACGAGACCAACTCCGCGGTACAGGCGCTGCGGCAATCGACCAACACGCTGAGCGAGGTCTTCAGCTACACCATGCGTGACGCCGCAGGCGCCACCGCCACGGCCTCGCTGACGATCACCATCCACGGTGCCGACGACGCGCCGGTTCTGGCGGCCCAGACCGCCACCCAGAATGCCACGGCCGGCACCGCCTTCTCCTTCGTGCTGCCGGCCGGCACCTTCACCGATGTCGACAGCGGCGAAACGCTGACCTACACGGCAACATCTGCCGACGGCACGGCTCTTCCCGGCTGGCTGAGCTTCAATGCCTCGACGCGCACCTTCAGCGGTACGCCGACGACATCAGGCACGTCAGACATCAAGGTGACGGCAACCGACATTGCCGGCCTCGCCACCAGCGAGACTTTCAGCATCAATACGGCCGCCGCCCCCACAACCTACAGCCTGTTCAGTGCCACCAGCACACCGGCGCAGACGAACCTCAACGATGGCCAGCAACTCGAGCTCGGCGTCAAGTTCCAGGC
>NZ_JBBNAM010000004.1:0-1578 GCF_037994425.1 Phyllobacterium sp. | reverse complement strand
GGTCGATCAGAATGCCTGGTGCACCTATAACATCGTCATTCATCAGCCCGGCTCGGTTGCGATGAAGCCCTACGTGATCAACTATGTCGCGAACCGCCACCAGAACGATGCAGCCAATCCCGAATATAACAAGTTCGGCCTGCCGCAATTCTTTGTCTCGGTGAATCCTCACCTACCGATCCGCGAGGAGATGGTGCTGAAAGACGAATACCATCGGGAGGCGTTCACCTATCTCCACCACAACGTCTTCGACTTTGCCTGTATCCAGGCGCAGGCCGACATCAAGCTCCAGCAGGGCAAGTCGGGTCTCTATTACGCGGGCGGCTGGACCTACGGCTCGGGTCTGCACGAGGAATGCTGGCAGCAAGGGATCGAGATCGCGGGCCTGATCCTCGGGCAGCTCTCAACCGGCAAGGAACCCGAGCATGCGCCCGTCAAGGCCTTCGAGCTCATGCACAAACGACTTCGCAAGACGGCAGCCGGCACCTGAACGGGAAACGTGCAGTGCCTCGCAGCAGAACGCTTGTCCGATGAACTCATCAGTTCGACAGAAACGTGGTCCTGGTCCGAGTGCGATCAGGACCGTCGCCGCCGAGCTGCATCATAATAATCGGTTTGCTGAGCCACGATCGGTTGTCCATCATGTCCTCGATCCGAGCACTCATTCCAGTAGACTTTAAGTTTGTATCGCAATGACCGATAACATTCCGATTGGCCATAGCATCTTCTCCCGGTCAACCAATCAGACCCTGAGCAAAGCCCTTGAGCGAAACATCCAGCTTGACGGGTTGGGTCTCGGATGCCGTCAAGGCGACGGTCAGCTACTTTTTCCGATCTGTGGAATGGCAAGAAACGGATTCGAACCCTTGAACAAGTCCGTTGGTGCCCGGGTGTGGCTTCTGGCTAATGATTTCAATCTGGAAATCGTCATAGGGTTGTTGGGCTTTGTCGATAAATAGCGGATGATTTCGCACTAAGCCAGAACCCACACACACCGATTACTCTACCCACCGATATGAAGTTTCACCGGTGCGCCCTTAAAGTCTTTAACCACCTGTTTACGTTAACATTTTTGCGACGCAGCACTTATCTTCGAGTTGGCTTCGGCTTATCGGCTATAGTGGGGCCCCGACAAGGTCAGTTCCAATCAAACTGGAGCTTTCACGTCGTTGGGAAGACGTCAGCATTGAGTTGCCAAGGGAAAGATCGGCCAGCGTTCCGGTTGCGACTTGCCAGAATGACCGGAACCGCACGGCAACCGCTGACCAAAGCCTGCTAACCTTGGCCAGCGGAGCAATTACCTTTACGATTCGACCAGGATCACCAAGGACTCAGGCACCACTCCATCGAGGGCCATCGCATCCGTGGCTGCTTTGCTCTGCATAGCTTTCATCATGGCGTCCACGTCCGGTACGTCCATGAGAACGGCCACCCGAGTCGGATTTTGTGGGTCTACAAATGTTCGTATGTTGGTCACGCCGAGCGGACCAAAAAGCTCTTTGCGCTTCGGCGAGTCGAGCCAGTGCTTCGTGCCCTTTGTAATGTTATGGTGGCCAATGACTGTCGGCATTGCATCCT
>NZ_JBBNAM010000003.1:0-3375 GCF_037994425.1 Phyllobacterium sp. | reverse complement strand
CGCGCGCAACGATGGGGCTCGATCCCGGTATCCGCACGGGCGTAAAGGTGGCTGTTGTCGATGGAACCGGCAAACTGCTCGATACCACCACTGTCTATCCTTTCCCGCCACGCAACGACGTTCGCGGCACGCAGGCCGACCTCGCAAGTTTGATCGCCCGCCACCGGGTAGAACTCATTGCCATTGGCAACGGGACAGGAAGCCGCGAAACGGAGCGCCTCGTAGCCGACATGCTCGCGAGCCTGCCAGCGCCAAAGCCCGTGAAAGTCATCGTCAGCGAAGCAGGCGCCTCCGTCTATTCCGCCTCAGCAACCGCTGCCGCGGAATTCCCGGAGCTCGACGTTTCGTTGCGCGGTGCCGTGTCGATTGCTCGCCGCCTACAGGATCCACTGGCCGAACTCGTCAAGATCGAACCGAAGTCCATCGGCGTCGGGCAATATCAGCACGATGTCGACCAGTATCGTCTTGCGCGTTCGCTCGAGGGCGTTGTCGAAGACGCAGTCAATGCCGTGGGGGTTGATCTCAATACGGCGTCGGCCTCGCTGCTTGCCCGCATCTCGGGACTCGGCAATTCGCTTGCCGAGGCGATCATCGCCTATCGCAACGACGTCGGTCCTTTCAAGACGCGGCGCGATCTCTTGAAAGTCGCCCGGCTCGGACCGCGTGCCTTTGAACAATGTGCGGGGTTCCTGCGGATCCCGGATGGCATCGAGCCTCTCGACGCTTCGGCGGTGCATCCTGAGGCCTATGGCGTTGCCAAGAAGATCGTGAACGCCTGTGGTCGCGATGTGCGCTCGCTGATGAATGACAGCGCCGCACTAAGGGCGCTTGATCCGCGCGTCTTCGTCGATGATCGTTTCGGTCTGCCGACCGTACGGGACATTATTGCCGAGCTGGAGAAGCCCGGACGCGACCCGCGACCGGAGTTCAAGACGGCATCCTTTGCCGATGGCATCGATGACATCAAGGACCTGAAGTCCGGAATGCTGCTCGAGGGAACCGTGACAAACGTTGCAGCCTTTGGCGCATTTGTGGACATTGGCGTACACCAGGATGGGCTAGTACATCTGTCGCAGCTTGCCGACCGCTTTGTGAAAGACGCGCACGAAGTCGTAAAGGCCGGCGATGTCGTCAAGGTCCGGGTCGTTGACGTTGACGTCAAGCGCAATCGCATCGGCCTGACCATGCGCAAGGACGACGGGGCGCCGGCGGTAAGGGGACCACGGCCGAGCGACGGACAGCAACCAAAAGCGCGCTCCAACGGGCCAAAGCCGCAGCCGGCTCCCCAGGGTACGTTTGGCGCAGCGCTTGCCGACGCCTTGCGCAAGAAATAGTCAGTGCCTACGCAAACACTTCGGGAGGTCATTTTGGATATCCGCAAGATTGGCAATACTTCGCTTGCCGTCACGCAGTTTGGGTTTGGCGGCGCGGCCATCGGTGGTCTCTACCGCGAATGCACGCGCGACGCTGCAATAAAAACGCTGCAGACGGCCTGGGATGCGGGTCTGCGCTATTTCGATACGGCGCCATTTTATGGCTTTGGCCTGTCGGAACGGCGCACAGGCGATTTCCTGCGCGCCAAGCCACGCGAAACCTATGTGCTGTCCACCAAGGTCGGCCGCCTGCTGCGGCCGGTACCGGAAGATCAGGTGCCGGACTATTCTTACGTCAATCCGCTGCCGTTTACGGTGGACTACGACTACAGCTATGACGGCATCATGCGCTCATTCGCGTTCAGCTATGCACGTCTCGGATTGAACAAGGTCGATATCCTCTTTGTCCATGACATCGGTGCTTATACCCATGGTGCCGAGAAAAACGCAGTCTATCTGCGCCAATTGCTCGATAGCGGCATGCGGGCGCTGGAGGAACTCAAGGCGTCAGGCGCAATTTCCGCTTACGGGCTCGGCGTCAATGAAGTCGAGGTCTGCCTCGAGGTCATCGCACGCGGCCCTATCGACTGTATCCTTCTTGCCGGGCGGTACTCGCTGCTCGATCGGTCAGCCGAGCGCGGGCTTCTCGAGGCCTGCCGTAAGCACAACATTTCGCTGGTCATTGGCGGCGTGTTCAACTCGGGAATCTTGGCAACGGGGCCGGTACCCGGTGCCAATTTCGACTATGGGCCGGCGTCCGATGACGTGCTGACCCGGGTGCGCGCCATGCAGGACATTGCCGAAGCCAATTCCATTCCGCTCGCCGCTGCCGCCATCCAGTTCCCACTGCGCGAGCCTGTGGTCGCCAATGTCCTCATCGGAACCGCGAAGCCCGCAAGCCTCACGCGTAACCTCGAACTTTTGTCGGTAAAGGTTCCTGAAGCGGTCTATGCCGCAGCCGCGCCGTTCACCATACGTTGAACTGCGATATCAGGCGGCAAGACGACGGCCGTTCACCAGTGCAGCGAGCCTCAATGCCCTGGCGAGACTGTCGGCCTGTTCGCCGCCAAACCGGTCTTCGGTGATCTCGAGAATCAGCATTGTATCGGGCAGGAACGTGAGCTGCGCGAAGATTTCTTCCCACGGAATATCGCCCCAGCCAACCGGAAGATGCAGATCCCCGATGCCGAGTGCTGTGGCCTCGGCGGGATGGTAGAACTTCGCCATGCTATAGGGGCGGCCAAAGCTGTCGTGGACATGCAAGTGCCCGGTGACAGGAGCCATTGCCTTGATCTCCTCGCGCCAATCAAGACCGAGGCGTGTGCATTCGATATAGGCGTGGCTAAAATCGACAAGCGCGCAGACTTGCGGGCTATCAACGGCTTTCACCGTTTCTCCCACCTGTGAAGGAGTCTGACGGTATTCTGCATCGCTCATCGCAAAGATGTTTTCAAGCGCGAGCCGGACGCCATAACCGGCGGCGACTTCCGCCATCTCGCCAAGCGCATCCCGCTCCATCCGGTCGAGCGCACTATGCTGGGTTGCCGCCTGCCGTATCGCATGACCCGAATGGTGGACGAGCACGCCTGCCTCAATGCGGTTGCAAAGTTCAAGCATGGCCCGCACCACGGCCTTTTGCTCGGCGAGATGTTCCTTGTCCATGAAGTTCGAGACGATCTGGCCGTGCACGCTGTAGCGCAGATCAAACTTTCGGGTGATTTGTACCAGGCGCTCGGCCCGGCTCGGAATGATCCGTCCGCCGGCGATAATCTCTTCGCCGTAAAGTGAAAGTTCCGCGGCGGTGGCGCCGAGGTCGGCGATGGTGCGTATTGATGCTTCAAGCGTGCTGAAATTGCCCCCCTCGCTTGTATGGGTGCAGAAACCGACGGCCGAAATGATGGGGGCGGAGCTCATGTTTGATCCTCTTCGTGGCGTAGTTCGACGAGATGATACGGCGGCTGCTTGACCGTTTCACGACAGGTGCACACCTCACCAGCTTTTG
>NZ_JBBNAM010000002.1:0-8744 GCF_037994425.1 Phyllobacterium sp. | reverse complement strand
GTGTTTCCAGCGCCGCATCGGCCAGGCAGGCGGAAAAATGGAGCGATCGTGTACGTGCATATCTGGTTCGGCGTACACGCAGCGCCCGTATGGCCGGCAAAGGGACCGTCCGCATCAGTATTGGCATCGCGCGAAGCGGTGCAATTGTCTCGGCTAGCGTCGTTGGCAGTTCCGGTACACCGCAGCTTGATCAGAGCGTTCTCGACATAATTCGGCGGTCGTCACCGGTTCCATCTGCTCCTGATGACGTTACCATGTCCCGCATGGGGCTCACGGTACCATTTCTCATCCGCTAGCAATACCGACCCTAACTCTGCGCGATCATCTCCGCTGCCTTTTCCGCGATCATGATCGTCGGCGCGTTGGTATTGCCGGAGGTAATGGTTGGCATGACCGAGGCGTCGGCAACCCGCAACCCCTTGATGCCGCGAACCCGCAATTGCGGATCAACCACAGATTCCGCATCGGCGCCCATCCGGCACGTGCCAACAGGATGGAATATGGTTGTCCCGACCGCACCTGCCGCCTCGATCAGTTCTTCTTCGCTCTGATAGGCCGGCCCTGGTTTGAATTCTTCCGGGTGAAACCGCTGCAAAGGCTTTTGAGCAACAATATTGCGTGTGATGCGGATCGAATCTGCGGCCACGTGGCGATCGCCTGGCGTCGTCAGATAGTTCGGCTGAATGGCGGGCTGCGTCCGGTGATCGGCAGACCTGACATGCACCGTGCCGCGGCTTTCGGGACGCAGGTTGCAGACACTGGCTGTGAAGGCCGGAAATGCATGCACGTTCTCGCCGAACTTTTCCAGCGACAGCGGCTGCACGTGATATTGCAAATTGGCTGTGGCAAAGGCCGGGTCTGAGCGGGTGAAGACGCCGAGTTGGCTAGGCGCCATAGACATCGGGCCGGATTGTCTGATCAGATATTCGAAGGCGATTGAAGCCTTGCCAAGCAGGCGATTGGCTTTCTCGTTGAGCGTAGGGATCCCGGTGACCTTGTAGGCGCAGCGCAATTGCAGATGATCCTGAAGGTTTTCGCCGACACTACGCCGCTCGAGCACTGTCTCGATGCCCGCATTCTGCAGGACGTCGCCGCGTCCGATGCCGGAAAGCTCAAGGATATGGGGCGAGCCGACAGCGCCCGCCGCAAGAATGACCTCGCGGCGGCAATTGACCGTTCTGATCGATCCTTCTTGCGTGAACTCGATGCCTTCGACCTCAAGCCCGCCGAGGATCAGCCTGCGCACATGGGCTCCCGTCATCACTGTCAGGTTCTGCCGCTTAAGGGCAGGGCGCAGAAAGGCCTTGGCTGTATTCCAGCGAATGCCGCGCTTCTGGTTCACCTTGAAATAGGACGAACCCTCGTTGTCACCGCGATTGAAATCGTCGGTGCGCGGGATGCCCGCTGCTTCCGCCGCATCGCGGAACGCATCGAGAATATCCCAGTGCAGACGCGCCTCCTCGACGCGCCACTCGCCGCCGACGCCGTGAAACGCGTCAGCGCCAAGGTAATAGTCTTCAGACTTCTTGAAATAGGGCAGCACATCGTCCCAGCCCCAGCCGGTGCAACCGTCCTGGCGCCACAGATCGTAGTCACGCGCCTGGCCACGCATGTAGATCATACCGTTGATCGAAGAACATCCGCCGAGGACCTTACCGCGCGGGTAGTTCAGGACACGGCCATTGAGGCCGGGCTCAGATTCGGTGGAAAAGCACCAATCCGTGCGCGGATTCGAAATGCAGTAAAGATAGCCGACTGGAATATGAATCCAGGGATAGTTATCCTTCCCGCCGGCCTCCAGCAAAAGGACGGATGCGTTGCGGTCTTCGGAAAGGCGATTGGCGAGCGTGCAGCCCGCCGTTCCCGCACCGACGATGATGTAATCGTAGATTGCGTTCATTTCGATCAGTTCTCGGACCTGCTCGTAAGCATCCTGCCAAGGCGCGAGGCATAGAGCTCACCGATGATCCCACGGCGGAAGACGAGAACGCAGATCATGAAGATGATGCCGGTGATGACCGTCACTGGAAATTCCGAGGTGGCAAGATAGTTCTCGAGCGTCGCAATGAGCGCAGCGCCGAAGATCGGCCCGACCAGCGTGCCGATGCCGCCGAGCAGAGTCATCAGCACCACTTCGCCGGACATTTGCCAGCTTACGTCTGTTAGCGTGGCAAACTGGAAGACGATCGCCTTGAGCCCGCCGGCAAGGCCGGTCAGGGCGGCCGACATGACAAAGGCAGCAAGTTTGTAACGCGATACCGAGTAGCCGAGCGATATGGCCCGGTTCTCATTTTCGCGCACCGATTTCAGGATCATGCCGAAAGGCGAATTGATGATGCGCCAGATGATGAACATCCCGATCAGGAATACGCCGAGCACGAAGAAATACATGTTAAGCGGCTGTTCGAGGTCAATAAAGCCGAAAAGATGCCCGCGTGGCACACCCTGAATGCCGTCTTCGCCATGGGTAAAGGACGCCTGCAGGCAGAAGAAGGCGAACATCTGCGCCATTGCCAGCGTGATCATCGTCGAATAGATGCCCTGACGTCGAATGGCGAGAAAGCCGATGACGAGGCCAAGAACGCTCGCACCGGCAACGCCGGCGAGGATGCCGAGCTCCGGCGAAAACCCCCATTCCTTAACCGAATGGGCCGTGAAATAGGCCGCCCCACCGAAGAAGGCCGCGTGGCCGAAGGATAAAATACCCGTATAGCCCAGAAGCAGGTTGAAGGCGCAGGCGAAGAGTGCAAAGCACAGGATCTTCATCAGAAAGACGGGATAGACGTGGAACGGGGCGAGAATCAAGAGGGCCACGCCGACAAGAATGAGCAGCGTTTCGCGTGTGAGGAACCGCGTCTTCGGCGCAGAAATGGCAGCTTCGGTCATTTCAGGCCTCCTTACCGAACAGCCCCGCAGGGCGCACAAGAAGCACGATTGCCATGATGACGAAGATGACGATGCTCGACGCTTCTGGATAAAACACCTTTGTCAGTCCCTCGAATATGCCAAGGACATAACCGGTGACGATCGCCCCGAGGATCGATCCCATGCCGCCAACGACAACGACGGCGAAAACGATGATGATCATGTTCGAGCCCATGAGCGGGCTTACCTGATAGATCGGCGCCGCCATGATGCCGGCAAGCCCGGCGAGGCCGGCGCCGAGGCCATAGGTGAACGTCAAGAGCAGCGGCACATTGATTCCGAAGGCCCGCACAAGGGTCGGATTCTCGGTGGCCGCGCGCAGATAGGCGCCAAGCCGGGTCTTTTCGATGAGAAGCCATGTACCAAGACAAACGAGGAGGGATGCGACGACCACCCAGGCACGGTATTTCGGCAGGAACATGAAACCGAGATTGACACCGCCAGAAAGAGCACTCGGCACCGCATAGGGCTGGCCGGCCGCTCCGTAGTAGTAGCGGAACGCGCCCTCGATCACCAGCGCCAGTCCGAACGTAAAGAGCAGGCCATAAAGATGATCGAGATTATAAAGGCGCGACAGAGCGACACGCTCGATGAAGGCGCCGGCAAGGCCAACCGCCACAGGCGCGAGGATCAGCGCCGGCCAGTAGCCAATGCCAAGTTTGGCCAGGAGCAGATAGCCGATGAACGCCCCCAGCATATATTGAGCTCCGTGGGCGAAATTGATGACGCGCAGCAGCCCGAAGATGATCGCAAGGCCGAGGCTCAACATGGCGTAGAAGGAGCCGTTGATCAGCCCGATCAGCAATTGCCCGAGGAATGCCTGGACAGGAACACCAAATATCATGGTCATCGTCAGACCCCCAATGCTTCGTTGAGCATCGACATACGGCCAGCAAGTTCGCTGACGTGGAAGTTGTCGATGATCCTGCCATGGTCAACCACGTAGAAGCGGTCGGCGACCTTGCTGGCGAAACGGAAGTTCTGTTCAACAAGGAGGATTGTCATCCCGCGCTGCTTGAGTGTCACCAGCACTTCGCCGATGCGCTGGACGATGACGGGCGCCAGACCCTCGGTGGGTTCGTCTAGAAGCAGCAGCTTGACGCCTGTCCGCAGGATGCGCGCAATCGCCAGCATTTGCTGTTCGCCGCCCGAAAGCTTTGTGCCGGGGCTGTTGCGCCGTTCCTTGAGGTTCGGAAAAAGTTCATAGATCTCGCCGATCGACATGCCGCCCTTGGCAACGACGGGTGGAAGATTGAGATTCTCGTCGACCGAAAGCGTGGCGAAGATGCCGCGCTCTTCCGGGACAAAGCCGATGCCGGCATGGGCGGTACGATGCAGCGGCACACGCATCATGTCCTTGCCGTTAAACGTCACGGTCCCGGTGCGCTTGCGGATAATGCCCATGATGGCGCGCAGCGTCGTCGTCTTGCCGACGCCATTGCGCCCGAGCAGCGTGACCGTTTCACCTTCATTGATGTCGAGGTTGACCCCGTGCAGGGCATGGCCTTCACCATACCAGGCGTGGAGGTCCCGCACGGCAAGAAGCGGCTTACTCATGTTCGGTTCCCATATAGGCCACGCGGACGCGTTCATCCTGGCTGACCGTGCGATAGTCACCGGAGGTGAGAATCTCTCCTCGCTGAAGAACGGTTACCTGGTGGCAAAGGTCCGCGACCACTTTGAGATTATGCTCGACCATGAGGACGGCGCGGTCCTTAGCCACCTCACGAATAAGATCTGAAACGATATGCACGTCCTCATGCCCCATGCCTGCCATCGGCTCATCGAGCAGCAAGACCCTGGGATCGAGTGCCAAGGTGGTGGCAATTTCGAGCACGCGTTTGCGGCCATAGGACAGATCCGCCGCCAGATTGTTGCGGGCATCCTTGAGGCCGACTGCTTCGATTAGCTCCAGCGCCCGCGCATTGAGCCGGTTCAGCGCAGTCATCGGCAACCAGAATTGCGTTGACAGGCCGCCGGGCCGCTGCAGCGCGACGCGAACATTGTCGAGAACCGTCAGATGGGGAAAAACCGCGGAGATCTGAAAGGAGCGGACGAGCCCCATACGCGCCACCTTGGCGGGATCGGTTTTTGTTATATCGTTGCCGAGCAGGTTAATCGTCCCGCTGGACGGCTGCAAAAACTTGGTGAGAAGGTTGAAGACCGTCGTCTTGCCGGCGCCGTTCGGTCCAATCAAAGCGTGTACGCGCGCATGATGAACGTCAAGATCGACATTGTTGACCGCGACGAAGCCGCCAAAATCACGACGCAGGCCGCGCGCCGACAGGACCACTGACGGCCCCTGTTGCTGGTCGGTGACGGGAAAGGAAGGTCCTCTCCCGCGCACCGGATTGGTTTGCGATGCAGTCATGCGTTACTGGACCAGCGGGCAGCCGCTTTCTTCCGGCTTGATATAGGCTTCGGAACCTGGAACCGTGGCAAGGACCTTATAGTAATCCCAGGGCGCCTTGCTCTCATCCGGTTTCTTGACTTCCATCAAGAAGACGTCGCTGATCAGGCGGCCATTCGCCCCGACCTTGGCGCCACGCCCGAAGACGTCATCGACCGGCATTTCATGCATGGCGGCCGCGACCTTTTCGGTGTCGTCGGTACCGACCTTCTGGATGGCCTTCAAATACTGCGTAACGCCGGAATAGGTCGCAGCCTGGATCATGTTCGTCATGCGACCGGTACGCTTGAAGAATTTTTGGCCGAACTCGCGCGATTGGTCGTCCCGGTCCCAGTAAAAGCTTTCCGTGAGCGTAAGGCCCTGCGCAGCTTCAAGGCCAAGGCCGTGGACTTCAGCAAGCGTGAAAAGAAGCGCGGCCAGACGCTGCCCGCCTGAAACGATGCCGAACTCGGCCGCCTGCTTGATGGCGTTGGCGGTGTCAAGGCCAGCATTGGCCAGCCCGATTACCTTGGCGCCCGAGGATTGCGCCTGCAAAAGGAAGGACGAGTAGTCGGTTGTCGCCAGGGGGTGACGCACGGAACCAACAACCTTGCCGCCCTTCGAGGTGACGAACTTGCTGGTCTGTTCTTCCAGCGAATAGCCAAAGGCATAGTCGGCGGTGAGGAAGAACCAGGTATCGCCGCCCTGGGCCACCAGCGCACCACCGGTGCCAACAGCAAGTGCGTGCGTGTCATAGGCCCAGTGGAACCCGTAGGGCGAGCACTGCTTGCCGGTCAGCTCGGTCGTCGCCGCGCCAGTGACGAGATTGATCTTCTTTTTCTCCTTCGAGATGCCCTGTACGGCGAGTGCGACCGAAGAGGTCGTAAGCTCCATGATGGAATCGACCTGCTCGGTATCATACCACTGGCGTGCAATATTGGAGGCAATGTCCGGCTTGTTCTGATGGTCGGCAGAGATGACCTCGATGGGTGCATCGAGCACCTTTCCGCCAAAATCCTCGGCCGCCATCTTGGCGGCCTCGTAGGACCACTTGCCGCCAAAATCGGCATAGACACCTGACTGATCGTTAAGGATGCCAATCTTGACCTTGCCGTCCGATATCTCGGCACTGGCGGCGGGGATGACCGTGGCGGCCATCAGGGATGCTGTTGCAATTGCCAAAAATTTCATTCGTAAACTCCTCCCAAAAATCGAACGCTCACAGGGTCATCGCGTGACGGACTGCGGGGCGCCGAATGGTTCAATGAAAATGCCCGAGAGATATCACGCGCATAGGTCCGCGTTCCCTGGTGCCGATCTCCTCCTCAATCCAGCCTCGCAGACCGGACAATATTTAACTCATGATTGCCCTGTTTCTCCCGACCGGCAACCATGCTTTTGAAAAAACTGTAACATTGACAAATAGGTACACAAACATCTATTTTTGCACATAATAGGTACGAAAATGTACAGATTGCGAAAAGCCCTTGCGCCAGTTCACCTGGGATGATCTTCAATACTTCCTGGCCGTTGCCCGCACCGGACAATTGACCACGGCCGCGCGGCGCCTGCGCACCAACCATGTTACTGTTTCAAGACGGATCGACAGGCTCGAGGAATCGCTGTCGGCACGCCTGTTCGAGCGCAACCCGCGCGGCTATATTCTCACGGCACTCGGTGAAAAACTGATTGAGTCAGCCGAGATCATGGAACGCGAGGCCGAGCGCTTTCAGAACGAAGCGTCGGAAGGGACGATCTCACTGACCGGCGTCGTGCGTCTCAGCATATTGGAAGGGTTCGCAAACTTCTTCCTGGCGGATCGCCTGCCGCGGATGGCGCAATCCTACCCAGGCCTGTCAATCGAAATGGTCACCATCCAGCAGATCGTGTCCCTGTCACGACGCGAAGCGGACCTGTCGATCACGCTGCATGCGACACGAACGGGTCCCTATGTTCAGGAGAAGCTGACGCCCTATCGACTCTTCATTTACGGATCGCGCGATTATCTCGCCCGCCATCCGGCGATCCGGCAGCAGTCGGATCTCTCCAGCCATCGCTTCATCGGCTATATCGAAGACATGATCTTTACCCCGGGCCTCGACTACATGCGCGAGATCCTGCCGGGCCTGCATCCCGCCTACCAAAGTTCAAGCATCTTCGCCCAGCTCAGCGCCACGCGTTGCGGGTTTGGACTGTGTATCTTGCCGTACTTCATCGCCTGCAAATATCCTGAGCTGGTGCCGGTGCTGCCCAAGGAACTACACCTCAACCGCGACTATTGGCTGATCTGTCACGAGGACATTGTCAGCACGCCGCGCATTCGCGCATTGAGCAATTTCATCACCTCCGAGCTAGAGACGCAGGCGGCGGTCTTTGCCGGCGAGCCTTTGCTCGGCTGATCAGGAAAAGCGCAGCGGCGACAGCTTGGGCAAGAGCGGTTCGAGTTCAGCATCGGGCGCCTCGCCGCGGATGAGCGCTGCAGCGAGCGCGGAAAGGGCAGGGGCCGTCTGAATCCCGTAGCCCCCTTGTCCGGCGAGCCAGAAAAATCCATCGACATCCGCGTCGAAGCCGGCAACGGGCGTCCGATCCGGCGCGAAGGTGCGCAAACCTGCCCAGCTATGCTCGACGCGCGTGACGGGCACGGTCACCGCCTGCTCGTAGCGGTAGAGCCCCTCAGCCAGCACCATGTCATCGGCAAAAGCATCATGGGGATCGACCGGCGTTTCATCGCAGGGCGAGACGAAGATGCGCCCGCCATCCGGTTTCAGATACCAGGCTTCGTTGACGTCATCGACCAGCGGCCAGCCGCGCGTGTCATGGCCTTCGGGTGCTGGCAGGACAGCGATGGAGCGTCGCAGCGGCGTCAGGCCAAGTGGGCGCGCGCCGAAAATGGCAGCCGTAACGTCCGCCCAGGCACCCGAGGCATTGACAATCGTTTTGGCCACAATCGTTTTTCCGCCCGCATGCACCTGCCATTTGTTGCCAACGCGCTTGGCATCGGTGACCTCTGCCCTGGTATGGATTTGCACGCCAAGAGCGGTGGCCTTGCGCAACCAGCCCTGATGCAATGCGTTGACATCGATGTCCCAGGCATTGGCCTGATAGCATGCCGCCGCAACGTGGTCGCGGTTGAGTATTGGCACCATTTCGACCGCACGATCGACCTCGATCATTTCGACGCCCGCGCTGGTGCGCGCAAAGTTTTCAAGATCGGCAACACTGGCTTCGTCGGCGACCGTCAGCGAACCGCGTGGCGTAAGCAGAGGCTCCGGAAAGAGGCTGGTGTCGCGCTTTTCAAACAGGGGGGCACTCACTTTATTGAGTCCGCGGATGACCTCGTTGCCGTAATTGGGAAGAAAGATTGCGGCTGACCGGCCAGTCGAATGATAACCGGGCTGGTCCTCGCGCTCGACAACGACGACGCGGTGCG
>NZ_JBBNAM010000001.1:0-5009 GCF_037994425.1 Phyllobacterium sp. | reverse complement strand
AATCTCGCGGGCGGCGTAGAAAATTGGGCCGGTTCCGGAAGCTCCGAGGGGTTTTCACGCGAGGGGGCGTGCCGGAGCATCCCGGTGTCCGGTGAGTTTTGGACGGCACAAGTTATGCGGGACAGGGCGGGCTTGGATAGTGGACAAAGGTCCTGAAGCCATCAGACCCGAGTCCGATCTGTTTCGGACTAAGGTCTGATATTGTGGACTTGAACGCTCTTGTTCAAACCTCCGGGTCTTGCAGGCGCTCTACAACCTCTCGGACGACCAGGCCGCGTCGCGCCCCAGCGGCGGCGACGCCGCTTCTGACATTTGCGAGATCCGTCATCAGCCGATCGAACAATGACGTCTTGCTTGTCCGTCGCCCCGTACCCTCCGATGCTCCCGGCCTGATCCCAAGGACGAATTCGGCCAGCACTTCCTGCTGACCCGCAAGGCACGCGACATCAATCCGGTCGACCTGTGATCGCCAACCGTCACCCCATATCCGATTTACCGATCGGAGGACGTGCTCCCGAGCACCGATCTGATTGCGGTCAGCATCACCTCTTCGTAGTCAATGGGTTCTGGTTGACCGACAACAGCGATTGTAGGTTTCGCCATATCGATCAGTGTCGATGCGGCCTCCCTCACATCTCGCGTCGTGACGCTTCGGATTCGATCGATCTCATCTTCCGGGGATACGATCGTGCCAAATGTCAGCATAGCCGTGCCGACCATGCGGGCCGCGTCAAACGGTGTTTCCCGGGCGCGGACGAGGTTGACGAGGCATTTGTTTCTTCCACGATGTACGGCCTCGTCATTGTCCGCCGCTGCCATCTTCGAAAGTTCAATGCCCATCAGCCGGAGGGCATCTTCAACATGAGTTGCCGATGTCGCCGCATACATGCCGAATAAACCGAAGTCGGAACCGTGTTCTGACCACGCTCCGACCTCATACGCCAGACCATGGTCCCGCCGGATTGATCTGAACAAGGGGGACGACATTCCCGTTCCCAATGCCTCCGCAAGGACTTGAACCGCGTAGCGCTGACGGTCACCTGCCCATGCCGTTGGGAATGCGCAGGCTACGATAGACTGACTTAACTCCGATCGGGTCTGCAAAAAAAGTCCGCCTGAGTAGGCCGCCTTGGGTGCTTCTTTGCGCGTTCGGCTGGAGACCTGCATAGGATCCAGAAACCGGTTGGCCAGCACAACCAAATCATGGTGGGATATGCCGCCAGCCGCTATCAATATCATGTTTTCAGGCTGATAGTTCTCGACGACGAAGTCCATCAGATCTGCACGGCTCAGCCGTGCCACTGTCTCCGGGGTGCCCAGAACTGATTTTCCGAGGCTCTGATCGGGATAGGCCCTCTGCGCCAACCCCGCCAGCGCGCTGACCACGGCATCATCCTGGGCTTGTAGAATTTCTTGTAGGATGATCTGTCTCTCGACATCCATATCTTCAGGGTCGAGTCGAGGGGATATCACTACCTCTGTCAGGATCGCGACCGCTTCAGGAAGCATTTCCTTCAGCCCCTCAACATAATAGAGCGTGTAGTCCTTGCCCGTAACCGCGTTGATTGTCGCCCCGAGGCTTTCAATCCGCTGTGTAATCTCATCGGACGCGTGGTGCCGTGTGCCCTTGAATGCCATGTGTTCGAGAAAATGGGCGGTTCCATGAGCGGCTCCATCCACCCTGGAACCAGCCCGGATCATAATTGCGACCACGGCGCTTTCAAAATCCCTGAACGCGATCGAGACAACTTGAAGGCCGTTTGCAAGGCAGGAGTGGTCAATATTCATGGCAACTCCAAATTCTATCGCTCAGTCATATCTTCTATAGGATTTTTTGATGTCCCTAGGCACTACCGCTATCTGGCCATTGTTGACTTCGATCAGCGTTGTAGCGCGATTCATCAGTGCTGGCCTATGCGCAATCACGATGCGGGTGATGGTCATCTCCGACAAAATATCCGCTATGGCTTCTTCTGCTCGTTCATCCAGATTTGCCGTACCTTCGTCCAACAGAAGAAGCTGCGGCTGCCGGTACAAAGCCCGCGCCAACAGCACGCGTTGACGTTGTCCTCCCGAGAGCGAGGATCCCATATCCCCTATAAGTGATCGATATTGCATAGGCATGCGAATTATATCGTCATGAACTCTCGCCGCCATAGCTGCTTCGGTAACACGATCCATACTAAGATCAGCTTGAAAGAACGCGATGTTGTCGGCAATAGAGCCGGACAAAAGGCGATCGTCTTGCATGACTGCGCCAATCTGGCGCCGGTATAATTGCCAATGTTGCGGAGATACTGGACTTCCATTGACGAGCACTTTGCCGGAGACGGGATAGTGCAAGCCTAGGAGAACTTTGAACAGGGTGGTTTTTCCGCCCCCTGACGGACCCGTGATCGCCACGAATTCTCCGGGCTCGATTTTGAAGTTTACGCTGTCCAGAATTAGTGGTTCAGCCGAGGCATAACGAAAGGACACGTTCACCATTTCAAGTGTGCCAATCGTCTTGTCGTAGGAAGCTCCCAGCTCGTCTGCCACTTCCGTAGGGGTTGTGACGATGTCAGCCAAGCGGTCCAGATGCACATTCAGAAGCCTGAACTGAACGATCTCACCGACGAGCGAGGCAATCCTGTCGCTGAAGGTTTGCCGGAATGAGAGAAAGGCCATTAGCATGCCGATCGAGAAGCCACTACCGGTGAGTATCAGCCGAGCGCCGCCATAGACAACAGCGACGCTTTGCAGGCCGATAATGGCTGATTGAATTGCTTTGAGGACGACCTCGAGGCGGTCAAATCGCAATGCGGTATTGATCGCTTCGGCGTAACGGTTCCGCCAGTTGGCCTCGCGATCTATCTCACCGCCAAGGACCTTGATGGTAGTGGCGCCGCGCACGGTCTCCATCAGATAGGACTGTTCTACCGCGGAACTAACGAGTTGCTCGTTAGATCTCTCTTTCATAAAAGGATAGAAAAAACCTGTGACAGACAGATAAACCAACAGTGAAAACAACACTACAACAGCGAGTTGCGTTGAATAGGCCAGCAATATTATCGCGGCAACAATCGCCATCGTGCCATCGATCGCCACGCCGATCATTCCGTGCGTCAAGGCTTCCTGTATAGACTTAGTCGAGCCCATTCGGGACAAGATATCTCCGATATGACGCTTCTCGAAGAACGAGGCAGGTAAGCGGAGGAGGTGCCGAAATATGTTACCGACGATCTGATAGAGAACAGTGGCCCCTAATACGTGCAGGCTCCAATTGCGTAGGGCCTCGGTCAGAGCGTAAACGACGACCAGAAGGGCGAAACCCACTGCCACCACGGCGAGGAAATCGAGGTCACCTTGCTCTACTGCTTGGTCGATGACCAATTGGATCTGAAAAGGGATAGCGAACGCTGCCACCTGGAGAGCGGCAGAAAGCGCCAACACCTGTAGGGCGACAGGCCAAACGCCGGTTATCTTTGACCAGAGATGCGATGGCTTGAGAGGGGAAAGTGCGGCTATCCTGGAGAAATCGGCGCTTGGGGTGAGCTCAAGCACAACGCCAGTGAAATGGTCAGAGAGGGCGTCTCTCGACAATGTCCGTATCCCGAAAGCGGGATCGTGGACGACCGCTCTTCTTCGGCCGATCCGTTTCAGGACAACAAAGTGATTGAGGTCCCAATGGAGGATCGCGGGCAATTTGACCTTGGACAGGGTGTGGATTTCTGTCCGGAACGCCCTTGGGGCGAGATGCATCTGGCTGGTGATGTGCATCAAGGTCCTTAGGGTCATCCCGTTCTGAGAAACCTCGAACCGCTGACGAAAGCCGTTTAGATCCAAGCTGTGACCGTAGTACCGGCAGATCATCGCAACACATGCCAAACCACACTCAGCTTGTTCTGCGGTCTGAACGATCGGCAAGCGGTCGGGAAGTCGAGGCAGTAGACGGTTCATTGCAGCCGTCTCACGGCATATATGGGATCGAGCATCCACTCGAAAAGAGTGCGTCGCTCAATGACCAGGTCTGCGGACAGAAGCATTCCCGGACGGATCTGAATCTGATGCCCATAAGCCTGAATTTGGGTGCCGGCCAAGGTGGCTCTTACTCGAAAGGCCGGCTCCTTCGGCGTGACGCCGGGTGTAGAAATTTCGCCGGGTGCGAGTATCGTTCGCGATACGGATCGGACCGTTGCCTTGGCTGTCCCAAATTTTTGATAGGGAAACGCCTTGTATCGTACGCGAACTTCCTGCCCGGCCACCACAAAACCCGCGGCGCGGGATGGAAAATATAATTCAACTTCCAGCGCGCTACCTGCGGGGACGATGACAGCAAGCGTCGCTCCGGCTGCCACGTCCTGCCCAACCATCACCGGGACGGCGACAACTTGGCCGCTAACAGGCGCGGTGACTTCGTAAGAATTCAACAACGCCGTCTTAAGTTGCTTTTGCTCCAATTCGGCGTCGATCGCGCGCGCTTTCGCCTCTGACGCCTTTATCTCGAATGGCAGGCCGTCCAAATTCGCTCTGACGTCCGTTATCCGACTTTCGAGATCCAAAGTGGTTCCTTGGGCTTCGGAGAGATCCTGCTGAGCGATCAGGAATTCGAGCTGCGCCTTTTCTCCATCTGTCGCTGTTATCGCGCCCTTCAGGACAAGTTGAGCGGCTTTAGCTGCTCGGGTTTCGAGAAGGGCAACCCGCTGCGTTATCGTCTGCTCGTGTTGTTTTGCCACCTCCAGTGCTGACTCCAAAACCCCAATCTGTCCCGATAGGCGGGACTGTTCTGTTCTGAGCTTTTCAAGTGAAAGTCTCTCTTGCTCTTGGTTAGAGTCGATTTCAACGCCCGCGCTGCGCCAAAGCATTCGGCCAACATCGTTTGACTGAAAAGATGACGTCACCTTCATCATCGCAACCTTTGAACCAGCATCGACATCGGTCCCATCGTCGACGCAGAGGCTTTCAATAATTCCTCCATGCCGCGCCTGTATCCGGATCAGGCCCGCTTGAGGCACAACCCACCCTTCAAC